>JADCDC010000569.1 GCA_020252385.1 Aestuariivirga sp. | reverse complement strand
GGCCGCTTCGCCCATGAAGGCATCGTCTTCGCCCCCCCGATTCCCGGTAAGCCTGTCGTCTGCTACTCGGGCGATGATGCGCGTTTCGAGTACATCTACAAGTTCGTGTCCGCGAAGCCCTATGACCCGGCGACCGCGAATGGCAGCCTTCTCGACGAGGGCACGCTCTATGTGGCGGCCTTTCGGGCGGACGGTTCGGGCGAGTGGCTGGCGCTGTCGCCCGGACAGAACGGGCTGACGCCCCAGAACGGCTTCGCCGATCTGGCGGAGATCCTGGTCAACACACGCCTTGCCGCCGACAAGGCCGGCGCCACCAAGATGGACCGCCCGGAGTGGGGCGCCATCGATCCGAACAGCGGCGAGGTCTATTTCACGCTGACCAACAACAATCGCCGCGCCCAGACGCAGGTCGATGCCGTGAACCCGCGCGCGGAGAACAATTTCGGGCAGATCGTGCGCTGGCGCTACGAGGGCAACGATCACACCCGGACGGCCTTCCAGTGGGACCTGTTCGTGCTGGCCGGAAACGTCAGGTCCTCCGCGCTGTTCAATGGGCAGGCGCTGCCTGAGGAGTCGATCTTCGCCTGTCCGGACGGGCTGTGGTGCGATCCCGACTCGCGGCTGTGGATCCAGACCGACATGGGAGACATCGGGCCGCCCTTCACCGGCGCGATGGAGCCGTTCGGAACCAACCAGATGCTCGCCGCCGACCCCAAGACCGGAGATGTCCGGAGGTTCCTGACCGGCCCTTGGGGCCAGGAGATCACCGGCGTCATCACCACGCCGGACCAGAAGACCATGTTCGTGAACGTGCAGCATCCGGGCGGACACGCCACGGCTGAGCAGTTCAAGGCGGGCGACTTCGGTTCAGGCTTCCCGGACTACAACGGCACCGTTCCGCGTTCGGCGACACTGGTGATCACGCGGCTCGACGGCGGGGTCATCGGCGCATGAGATAGACGTCCGGCGAGCCGGCGGGGAACAGCTGGGGAGACTGGCCTCTCTACCGCCTGATGCGCCGCACGTCGACGACGCGGCCATTGCTCGAGCGCACCGCGATCTCGAAGCGGCTGCCGCCGCGCCACGCACGATAGACGAAATACCGTCCGCGGCAGTTGATGCGGCGGACGTCGCGGAAGCCGCGGTTGCGCAGCAGGCGCTCGCCCTGCGCACAGCTGATGCCGCGGCCGTTGTTGAGGCTGGTGCCGATGTTGATGTTGATCGTCACCGCCTCGGCGGGTGTGGGGATACTGGCCGGAATGACCAGCAGGCCCAGAATCATGGCGAGACACACAATGAAGCGCCTGCTCATCAGTTCACCATCCTTCCGAGGAATCGATCTTCGGTCAACACGACGTCGTGACGATCTCTGCAGACCAGTAGACACAATTCCGGCCTGACCTGCAAGCTGTGCCTGGGCGGAGATCGAGACTCGTGAAAAACGATGAAGTGACCGAACACATGATCCATGACATCATGCTGCTCGTTCAGCGACGATGTGGCGTTGCGCATATCACCAGAAACCTCTTGTGATGCTCAGCAGACATTCTCTAGGATGCAACCTAAAGACACGGGGGACAGGACATGCGTGACTCTTCGGGCCGTTGGCGTTGCGCCGTGGTGGTTCTCGCGCTGACGCCGATTCTTGCCGCTTGCGAGCAGGAAGTCGCGGCGCCGCCGCAGGAGCCGCGTCAGGTTCGCAGCGTGGTGATCGAGGAGCGGAAGGCAGGGGAAACGCTCACCCTCACCGGACGCATCGAGGCGGAAGACGAGGTTCCGCTGGCATTCCGCATTGGTGGCCGCGTTCTCGAGAACAACGGCAAGCTGGGCGCGCGCGTGCTGAGCGGCGATCTGGTGGCACGCCTTGAATCGCAGAACGAGGAAAACCAGCTGCGCGCCGATGCCGCCGCACTTGCCGCAGCCGAAGCTCAGTACACGCAGGCGCGCGGCCACTACGAGCGCCAGAAGACATTGTTCCGTCAGGGCTGGGCGACGCGCGCGACTTTCGAAGTCGCCGAGAAGGGATTGCGGACCGCCGCGTCGCAGGTCGAGGCCGCACAGGCGCGGCTCAGCGCGGCCGAGGACCTGCTCGGCTTCACGGAGCTGCGCGCCGACCAGGACGGTGTCTATACCGCGGTGGGCCCTGCTGCGGGCGAAGTCGTGCAGGCGGGGCAGATGATCGTCCGCGTGGCCAGGCAGGATGGACGCGATGCGGTGTTCGACGTGCCTTCGCAGGTCATTCGCGGCACGCCCTCCGACATCGAGATCAGCGTGGCGCTGGCTGATGACCCGAATGTGAAGGTTCGCGGCACGGTGCGCGAGGTGGCGCCCCAGGCCGATCCCGTGACCCGGACATTCGAGGTGAAGGTGAGCCTCGAGAATCCGCCGGAGTCCATGCGCCTCGGCGCCACGGTGAACGGCACGATCCAGATGAGCGAGGCGCCGGTGATCGAGATACCCGCCGCCGCGTTGACGCGCGCCAATCAGCAGCCGGCGGTCTGGGTCGTCGATCCCGCGGCCTTCACCGTGTCGCTGCGGCCGATCGAGATCAAGCGCTTCGGCGAGAACTTCATCGGAGTGGCGGGCGGGCTCGGCTCGGGAGACATCGTGGTGACCGCGGGCGTCCAGGCGCTGCATGACGGGCAGAAGGTCAGACTGATCGGGAACCAGCCATGAGCGAGGCAAGGGCCGGCGGCTTCAACCTCTCCGAATGGGCGCTGAAGCATCGCTCCATCACCGTCTATCTGATGATCATCGCGGTCCTCGCGGGCCTTGCCTCCTATTACCGGCTGGGGCGGAGCGAGGATCCGACCTTCATCATCAAGACCATGGTGGTTCAGGCCGCGTGGCCCGGCGCCACGGTCGAGGAAACCATGAAGCAGGTGACCGAGCGGCTCGAGCGCACCCTGCAGGAGACACCGCATCTCGACTTCCTGCGGAGCTTCACCCGCGCCGGCGTCTCGACGGTCTTCGTCAACCTCGACGGCAAGACCACGGAACAGCAGGTCGCCGATACCTGGTATCATGTGCGCAAGAGCATCGGCGACATGCGGAACACGCTGCCCGCCGGCGTCATCGGACCAGGCTTCAACGACGAGTTCGGCGATACCTTCGGCATCATCTACGGTGTCACGGCCGATGGCTTCAGCCACCGCGAGCTGCGCGATCACGTGGAGAACCTGCGCTCCACCCTGCTGAGCGTTCCCGACGTCTCCAAGATCGAGCTTCTGGGCGTTCAGGACGAACAGGTCTTCATCGAGTTCTCGATGGCGCAGCTGGCCGAGCTGGGCATTGACCGGGCAGCACTCCTCGCCGCGCTGCAGGCCCAGAACGCCGTTCGGCCGGCGGGCCAGATCCAGACCGACGACGAAACGATCTCGCTCCGCGTCTCGGGTTCCTTCGAGAGCGAGCAGGACATCGCGAACGTCAATTTCTCGGTGGGCGGCCGCATGCTGCGGCTCACCGACATCGCCACGGTGCGGCGCGGCTATTCCGATCCGCCGCAGCCGATGTTCCGTGTCAACGGCACGCCGGCCATCGGCCTCGCCATCGCCATGCGCGACGGCGGTGACATCCTGACGCTCGGCAAGAACGTGACCGCCGCCGTCGAGAGAGCCAAGGCGGAGTTGCCGCTCGGCATCGAGCCCATACTGGTGGCCGACCAGGCGGTGACCGTCGAGAGCGCCATATCGGAGTTCATGTCCTCGCTGTGGCAGGCGGTGGGCATCATCCTCGCCGTGAGCTTCATCAGCCTCGGCGTCAGGCCGGGACTCGTCATCGCCATGGCCATTCCGCTGACGCTTGCCATCGTCTTCGTGGTCATGGACCTTGCCGGCATCGACATGCAGCGCATCTCGCTGGGTGCGCTGATCATTGCACTCGCCCTGCTCGTCGATGACGCCATG
>JADCDC010000568.1 GCA_020252385.1 Aestuariivirga sp. | reverse complement strand
CGTCCAGATCGAGCAGATGAAGGAAGGCCTGTCGCTTGGCCAGGTTGGCCAGCGTCCCTTCGAGATGGGCTACAAGACCATGATGGCGCTCCGCGACATGAAGGACGGCAAGGCGGCGCCGGCTGACCCGACCTACACCGGCCTCGACGTCTGCACGCCGGAGACGGCGGACACCTGCATCGCGAAGTAACCGCGGGCCTTCACCCGAACGACCTGATGCGGAAGGCGGGACGCGAGTCCCGCCTTTCGCTTTTGTGCGGCAGGACGGGAGCGTGCTAAAGCCATTGGCCTGGAGCGCGTTCCTTTCGACCTGTTGGCGCACCGGGAGGACAAGATGGAGACGAATCCGCGGGAGACCGGAGGGCTGGTCATCGGCAATGCGCCGCTGGCGGAGAAATTCGTCCTGCTGCTGCTGTTCAGCCTGCTCCTGGGCGGGGTCTACTATGTGCTGAAGCCGTTCGGCATCGCGCTGATGTTCGGCTGCATCCTGGCCATCGCGGCGTGGCCCGTGCGGACGTGGCTCGTGCGCATGGGGCTGTCGGGCACCGCGGCAGCGCTTTTCATGCTGGCTGCCCTCCTGTTGTTCGTGCTGGTGCCGGTATTCCTCTCGGCGCCCGGTCTGGTGGTCGAGGTGCGCACGCTCATCGAGCTCGTCAGCGCCTGGGTGGCCTCCTCGCCGCCGCTTCCCGGCTGGATCGCGGCGCTGCCCTTCGTGGGGGACGCCCTTGCCACGCAGTGGGACGCGCTGCTTCACCAGACACCGGAGGCCAAGGCGATGATCTCGTCCTATGCCGAGCCGGTGCGGAAGTTCATCACCGATGCGGCGGTGGGCCTCGCCAGCAGCATGGCGCATATCGCGATCGGCGTCGTGGTTGCCACCAGCTTCTGGGCCGGCGGTGCGGCGATCGTCGATGTGCTGAGGGACAGCCTGAGGCGCCTTGGCGGCGCGAAGCTCGCCGGTGTCACGGACGTCGCGGGCGGCGCGGTCAAGGGCGTGTTCTACGGCATCATCGGCACCGCGGCCATCCAGGGCCTGCTGATGGCCATAGGCATGTGGCTTGCCGGCGTTCCCGCCGCGGCGACGCTCGGCTTCGTGACCCTGATCCTGGCGGTGAGCCAGTTCGGCGGCGTGCTGATCAACCTCGTCTGGGGTGGTGCCGCCTGGTGGATCTACTCGACGTCGGGAACGGATCTGGCCTTCTGGTTCGTGATCGTGTGGGGCCTGATCGTGACCTTCATCGACAATCTGCTGAAGCCCTGGCTGATCGGCTCCAGCATGCAGCTTCCGCTCATGCTGGTGATCCTCGGCGTGTTCGGCGGCTTCATCTCCTTCGGCTTCCTCGGGCTGTTCATCGGCCCGACGCTGCTTGCCGTGGCCTATGACCTTCTCGCCCACTGGCGCGGCACGGAGAACGCCGCTCCGCCCGCGGCGCGAGGCTAGACCGTGCGCCGCTGGGGCGCCGGGCGGCGGGGCATGGGTACGCCGTGCTGATCGCGCTGCAACAGGTGGCGAACATAGAAGAAGACGCAGATCCAGCTCACCAAGGCCGGATAGAGCGCGAAGGTGTAGTAGGCGAGATCCTTTGCAAGATCGACGGGCTGAAAGGCCAGCGCGGCGGCGGTGAGCGTCAGCAAGATCACCATGACGATCGCCATCGACTTGGCCGACTCGAGCTGGCCCCGGTAGGCGGCCGCGGCAACCCAGCCCCAGAAGAACAGCAGCATGAAGAAGCTGCTTCCCAGCAACCTTCCGACGATGGCGGAATGGACCGCCATGGCCACCGCGATCCAGAACAACAACCAATACCGCTTGGTGATCACGAGAACCGCTCCCAGGACATTGCGGACAGTGTTCCTGCCGTCTGCCGCATGCATATCTCAATTTCATCGCATCGCGCCTCCGGAGTCAAAGCATTGCTCCCGGCATTCCCCAGTTTGGTGAGATGCCATCATGCGGGAGGAGGTCGTGCGGAGGATGATTCGTTCCTGTCTCCGCACGCGAACCGCGCGAGCAAGGGAAGGTCACCGCGAGATTCAATCAAAGAGGGAGTAAATCACAAAAATGAACTGAGACGTACGCCATTCCTTTCGCAGTGGTGCAAAACCCGTCCCGCGCAGCGGCGATGTCTTGCATCCCGGGGCTTGAACCCGCATGAATGCCGGTGTTCAAGACGATCCGCGCAGTCGGCGCATGGGCCTCTTGCCGGACGTGCAGCGTGGCTCTCCGTCGATGCGCCAGGCACGCGATGGGTGAACCACGATGACTGTGATGAAGGACATGCAGCAAGGCCATTCGGGCCGGAGCGAACATCTCATGGTTGAACGACCCGCCCATGCTTGAACAGATCGTCCTTTTCCTCACGGCCCCTGTGCCCCTCTGGCTGGGGATCTGCCTCGCGCTGGCCTGCGGCTTCCTGTTCTGGCAGCAGCGCGCCATGATCCGCCGCCTCGACAATCATGCCGAGAGCATTGCGCACATGGATGAATGGGCCGACGACGTGGAGGAAGCGATCAACGGGCTCGAGGAGAAGACCAAGCGCATGGCGCCCACCTACCTGCCGGTCCGCACGCAAGCTGTGGACGTCAAGCGATGGTGGCAGAAATAGCGCCGCGAACCCTCATGCGATGCCGGCGGGAGACGTCATGAGTTGCGGCCCGCCCACAGCGATGGTTTACTTATATGACGATTTCACGTTGATTCGGGCGTCAACGGACGGTGAGCACGGCAATGCGAACGTACTATGACGTTCTCGGTGTAGCAGCCGACAAGCCCGACATCGTGATCAAGGCTGCCTTCCGCGCGCTTGCCAAGGAATATCACCCGGATGTGCCGAGCGTGGAGCCTGGCGACACCGACCGCTTCATCGAGATCCAGACCGCCTATGCGGTGCTCTCGAAGCCCGAGTCGCGCAGCGAGTATGATGCGGAACTGCGCGAGGCGCTGCAGCAGCCCGTGCCTGCGCCCGAGGCTGGCCAGCAGCAGCCGGGCAGTTCGCTTGCGCCGGTCCCCTGGGCCCCTGCGCCGAGCGCGGTGGAGATCGAAAGGCTGGCCGCGCGCCTTCAGCTGTTTTCCGAAGCGCTCTCCCAGTCCTTCCACGAGGCCTATCTGCGCGGCGAATGCGGCGACGACCCTGCGCGCTTCGCGGCCGAGATGGAGAAGAGTTTCTTCCACGAGTATTTCGGCGATGACAGCGATGTCCAGGCGCTCGCGCGGCTCCTGCTGCTCGGCTCGCGCACCGGCGCTGCCCTCACGCTGAACCAGCTGGTCGCGGGCGGCGTGTCATCTCCGGCCAAGGACGTTCGCAGCGTCCTCACCCTCATCCTCGACCAGCACCTTCAGGACGAGGCGCTGTTCAGCGAATGGCTGAAGGTGAAGTTCGGCATCATGCCCGCGGCACCGGATCCCGCGCATGGGGCAGGAGCACCCGCCGCCATCGCCGCGAACCGGCCGGCGCCCATTGCCTCCGCGCCGCGGCGTCAACGAAGCTCCGCGTCTTCGCACGTCCTGCGCTCGGTCGTGCTCGTCGTGATGTGGGCCATCGCCCTCTACTTCACGCTCTTCGCCGCCCTGTCGCTCGTCGAGTGAGCCCGGCGGCGCAAGCGCCTCTCACCGGCGCCAGAGGCTGCGCGCCAGGGAGGACCACCAGTTTCCTGAAGTTTCCTGTCCGGGGAGCGGATCGATGGGGCCGGACACTCTCCTCTCGCCCCGCAGCACGCCCATGATCGCGGCCTCGGACGGCATTTCACCCGCCTCGCGCTGCCGCGCCAGCGCCTCTGACTCGCGAAGCTTGCGATGGGCGACGTATTGGCGTGCCAGCTCCTGGCCGTCGATCTCCCGGAAGGAGGAGGGCGCCAGGGAATGGGCCGAGGTGACCGGCGGCGCCGATGCCGGGGCCCGTCCGGACATCAGGTCGCGAACAATCTGGAATTCCTCATTACGCATCGTGAACATCTCCGGAGGTTGGAGTCTGCGCCTGGCGCGGCGCGTCGCTCGGGAACATGCACGTCATGACAGAACCTTCTCCTCCTCTGGGAGGAGCGCATTCGCCGCGAGGTAGCTGGAGAGCAGGATCTCGTAGGCAAACTCCTTCTCGAGGCCCTGGCGGTTTCCGGGCAGGGCCGGGCGCCCGTCCTCGTAAACGGCCTCGCGGTACTCGGGGTAGATCATGTAGCGGTCGTCGATGTGGCCGTTGTAGAGATCGACGACCCGCTTCAGATCGACGAGCGTGCGGCGGCGGATGGGATGCCCATCCGGCAGCACCCGCTTCATCGCGTCAGGGGCAGACCCCTCGGTCTCCTCGACCAGCCGCGCGAATGCCTCCCGCAATGTCCTGAACTTCTCGTCATTGCCGGAGTCCCGGGCGCAGAGATCCTCGGCGATCACGGCGGTCCAGAAATAGGAGATGGTGCAGCAGTAGGGCGACTGCCACAGTCCCGGAAGAACATGCGGCTGGCGTGACTGAAGCACCATCAGGGGGCGCACCGCGACGCGGTGGACGTCATCCACCTGCTTTCGGATGCGGAACCAGCTCAGCACCGGACTTGCCTGAAGATCATTTGAGCACCCCCCATGCTCACGTTCATTGGCTTTGTTACGCGCCGCTTGCAGCGGGGCGGGCGGCGTCCGGCGCGTCGCCGATGATCACCACCTCGGCCATGGGCGCCGAGGTCTCGAGGCTTGGCGTGATCTCGATGTCGGTCGGCTTGCTGATGGCGAAGGGCTCCTTCGGAACGGGGATCACCGCGAGGCTCGCTTCCAGCTCCTTGCGGAAGGTGGTGTTGAGAACGTCCATCTCGGAGCGGAAGCGCTTCAGCGCCAGGAAGATGAAGTCGACGTAGTTCTCGAGCACCGCCTCCGTCGTTTCGGTGGCGTGCTGCCTGAACTGCTCGTTCAGCCTCTCCGAGCGCTGGGCGACGCCTTCGAAGGACCGCTCGAGATTGCTCTCCAGCGCCTGCAGGGTTTCGCGGGTCATCGAGGTGAGGCGGCTCGGGATGCCATCGATGATGGTGCGCATCTGGTCCGACAGGCCGACGATCGAGCCCTTGAGCGATCCGTCCACCTTGGCGATCTCGCCTTCCATGCGCAGCGCCAGCGCCGCGGGCAGGTCCCTGATCGCCTCGGCGACCCGGGAAGACGTCTTCTCGGCCGCCTCGTCGATGAGGCTCTCGAAGCGGGCGGCATCGGTGTTGACCCGCTGCACGAGATCGTTGGAGCTGGCGGCAAGCCGCGTCTGGAGCGCGATGGTGGCGGCCTCGATCTCGCGGCTGACGGCGCTGATCACATGGGAGGCCGCGGTGTTCAGCTGGGTCACCGACGCAGACATGTTCTTCTGGATCTTCTCGTCGAGCTGGGCGACGGAAGTGTTCATCTCCGCCAGGGCCTTGTTGGCGGTGGCCGAAACCTGGGTGACGGGATGATGCAGCTTGTCGACCAGCGAAGTCGCGGTTTCGGCAAGGAAGCCCAGTTCGCGCGACATGGCCGAGAGGCGCGTGACCTCCTCGGTGATGACGCCGGTCAGGAGATCGCGGAACCGTTCCACGTGACCGTCCACCGTATGGCGGAAAAGTTCGGTGTTCTCCTCGGAGAATTCCTTGAACAGCGCGCGGTTGTTGTCGAGGCTCGAGGTGATCTCCTTGGCGAGCTGCTCCATCACGTCGACGTTCGCGGTCGACAGCATCGCCGCGTCGGAGATGGTTTCGGAGATGGGGTTGAGGCGGCTCAGCGTTGCTTCCAGCTGGTCGGGCAGGCGCGAGATCGTGGCCTCGAAGCGCGCCACGCGTTTCTCGATCTCGGGTGCGATGGTGTGGTTGGCGCGGTTGAACTCCTCGAGGCAGACCTGCAGTTCGCGCGTGCTCTGCTGCAACTGGCCGCCGACCGCGCCAAGGATCCCGCCGGCACTCTGCGATGCATCCTCAAGCGAGGCGACGGTGCTTTCGAGCTTGTGGATGACGGGCAGCACCTCCGCAGTGATCGCCGCGCCGATCCGCTGCAGCGCATCCTTCTGGACTTCGGTGGCATCCGCGATGTTGCGCATCTGCGTGATGTTGAGGTCGGCCGAGACTTCCGACTGCTGCATGATGGTGGTCATCTGCTGCGACAGCGCCGAGGTCCGCTCGTCGAGCGCGGCCATGCGGAGATCGAGATCGCTGATCAGCCGGTCGAAGGAGGCGCTGAGATTGCGGCTCGCTTCCTCGGCCACGGGCCCCGGGTCATTGAGCTTCTGCGTCATCGACATCATGCGGCGCCACATCTCGAAATTGACGGCCTGGCGGTGCGCCGACATGGCGAGCAGCCACTGGATGGCGGCGATCACCACCATCGACAGCAGGAAGGGCGAATACTGCAGCGGGTTGCGGAAGAGCGCGGCGAAGGCCTTCGCGCTGGTGAAGCCCATGATGAGCGTGAAGATCACGCAGAACGCCACGGTGGCGATTGCCGCAGCCCAGAAATAGCGCGAGCCGATGAAGCTGAGCGGCACGCGGCCCTGGCCGCCCTGGCCGCGCGCGCGTGCTAGATCGTCATTCGCCGGGGGCTTGCTGATGCCGTCGAAACGCTCGACATCGTGCCGTGCGGTCAACGGCCGGTGCGTGGCGATGCGGTCCGACCAGCGCTGCGACCTTGGCGCCATGGACTCCAGCGGCATTCCGTCAGCATCCTGATCCCGATCGCGGGCTGACTTGCTAGCGAAGGCCGTCGTGTTCATTGCGATACCCCTGAACCCCTGACTAGCGGCAAGGCCGCCACGTACGAAAACGATTGTATCCAATCGAAATGAAAAGGAAAATGAAATTACGCATCGGCGGTGCAATCAGCGTCCCGCGGTCTGTTCCAGATTGGCACGCGGCCAGCACGCATACAGTCCAGAGGTTGTAGTGACTGCAGGTTTGTGCGGAGACATAGAAACTCATGCATGTGCAGAAAGGCCCCAGCGGCGCGGGTTTGGGCTGCATAACAACTGTCACAGGCCAGTGCTAACCTTGATGAAAAACAACCTGAACTGGCAGAAATGACGCCGCATGCGCCGGCCGTTACCAAAGGAGAGAGGAATGTCGACCTACGAGCATGACTATCCGGACCATACTCAGTCTCCGGACTACGCCCATGGCGACGAGCGGCCGAGCAACCGCTCCGGCAACCCCGACTTCTATGACGTCGCCGCGGCGCGCGCCTCCCGGCGCGGTTTCCTCTTCGGCAGCCTCGCCGCGCTGGCGACCGGACTCTATGGCCTCCCCGTGGCAACGTCGCGGACCGCGCTGGCGAACGCGACCGCGTCCTCCGCGCTGCTCGGCTTCAAGCCGGTGACGATCGGGCGGGACGACAAGGTCGTCGTGCCCGAGGGCTACAAGGTGCAGGTGCTGGCGCCGTGGGGCACGCCGCTCAGCAGCGCTGGCCCGGCCTACAAGCCCGGCGCCGTGACCGGGGCGGACCAGGCGCTCCAGGTCGGCACCCACCATGACGGCATGCATTTCTTTCCGATCGACGGCTCCTCGGAAGATGGTCTTCTGGTGATGAACCATGAGTACATCGAGCCGCGCTTCTTCCATGCCGTGAAGTGGAAGGGCCGCGAACTCGACGGCGACACGGTGGTCTTCGACGATTCCGGCAAGCGCGACCCTGACGAGGTCCTCGCCGAGATCAACGGCCATGGCTGCAGCGTGCTGCGCATCAGGATGGGGGCCGATGGCAGCTGGGCAGTTGTCGACGACCCGCTGAACCGGCGGATCACCGGCCTGACGCCGGCGGAGATCGCAGGCCCGGTGCGCGGTTCGCCGCTGCTGGTGACCAAGTACAGCCCCGATGGCACGCGGACCCGCGGCACGCTCAACAATTGTGCGCATGGCGTGACGCCCTGGAACACCTACATGACGGCGGAGGAGAACTGGGCCGGCTACTTCGTCAATGCCATCGACAAGGCGGATCTGCCGCGCGAACAGGCCCGTTACGGCGTGCCGACGGAGAAGTCGCGCTATGGCTGGGAAAAGACCGCGAATGGTGCGGATGAATTCATCCGCTTCGATGCCTCGGCCAGGGCGGCGAGCGCTGCCGAGGACTATCGCAACGAACCCAACACCTTCGGCTGGCTGGTTGAGTTCGACCCGAGGGACGCGG
>JADCDC010000567.1 GCA_020252385.1 Aestuariivirga sp. | reverse complement strand
GCGGTCGGCGATGCCGACGCGCTGTTCACCATACAATCGATATCAAAGCCGCTGGTCTATGGCCTCGCCCTCGAGGACCACGGCACCGACGCGGTGCTGCGCCGGGTGGGCGTGGAGCCGACGGGGGAGGCCTTCAACTCGATCGTCATGGACGAGTCGAACAATCGGCCCTTCAACCCCATGGTCAATGCCGGCGCCATCGCCACCACCGCATTGATCCGCGGCAACGGTTTCGCCGAGCGCTTCGCCCGCATCCTCGACATGTTCAGCCGCTATGCCGGCCGCCAGCTCACCGTCGATGAGGCGGTCTTCCAGTCGGAGCGCGCAACGGGTCACCGCAACCGCGCCATCGCCTATCTCCAGCTCAACTCCGGCATGATCGAGGAGCCGGTGATGGAGCATCTCGATCTCTACTTCCGCCAATGCGCCATCCTGGTGAGCGCGCGGGACCTGTCGATGATGGCGGCAACGCTCGCCAACAACGGCGTCAACCCGGTGACGGGCCAGGTGGCCATCGCGTCCGAGCATGTGAAGACCGTGCTCAGCGTCATGGCGAGCTGTGGCATGTATGATTACTCGGGCGAATGGGTGTACCGCGTGGGCCTTCCCGCCAAGAGTGGCGTGGGCGGCGGCATCATCGCCGTGTTGCCGGGCCAGTTCGGCTTCGGCACCTATTCGCCGCTGCTCGACGAGCACGGCAACAGCCACCGCGGCATCGAGGCCTGCAAGGAGCTGTCGCAGCGCTTCCACCTCCATGTCTATGACATGCACTTCGTCGCCGACAACATCGTGCGCCGGCACTATCGCGGCGGGAGCGTCACCTCGAAGCGCCTGCGCGGCGCGCGCGAGCGCAAGGTGATCGAGTATGGCGGCCACCGCATCCTGATCTATGAATTGCAGGGCGGCCTCTACTTCGCCACGGCGGAACAGCTGCTCCGCCGCATCGTGGCGGATTCGGCGCATGCCGCCTTCGTGGTGCTCGACGTGCGCCGCATCAGCCGTGCCGATCACAGCGCGCTGCTCCTGATCAAGGACATGAGCATCACGCTGGAGCGCGGCGGCAAGACGCTGGTGCTGGCCGACATCACCGAGCAGATGCAGGCCGACTGGCGCGCGCTTGAGCGTGACGGGCACTCAGGCGCTCTGTGCTTCGACAATGTCGACCAGGCCCTCGAGCATTGCGAGAACAGCCTGATCCTCGAGGCCGATGCGGACGCACTGCGCACCGACATGCTGCTGCCCCTCTCCGAGATGGACATCCTGCGCAGCCTCTCGGAGGAGGAGATCAAGAGGCTCAAGCCCTATATCGACACGGTGAGCTTCGAGGCGGGCGTTTGCATCATCCGCGAGGGCGACGCCGCCGACCGCCTCTATCTTCTGGGCTCCGGCAATGCCTCGGTCGACGTGGTGCTGGACGATGGCAAGCGGCGCACAAGGCTCGCCGCCTTCCGGCCCGGCGTCTCCTTCGGCGAGTTCGCGCTCTTCGACCGTGGCCGCCGCGTCGCCAATGTCGTGGCCGAGACCGAGGTCACCTGCTACGTCCTGAACTTCCAGCGGCTGGAGCAGCTCGAGGCGACCGAGCCCGACCTCTATCACCGCGTGCTCTTCGCGCTTGGCCGCCTGCTGACCGACCGTCTCCGCCGCGTCACCGCCGAAGTCCGCGCGCTCACCTGATGCACAACACATTCCTCGCCCCCACGCATGTGGGGGAGAGGGCAGGGTGAGGGGGTGGCAACTACGAGTCAGGTGCCAGACAGATTCCTATCCATCCTAAGGCGCCAGATCGTACAGAATCTCGTTCCGCCGCAGGAAGCCCGGCGTGAAGGGATCATTGTAATAGGCAAACGTCGGCGTCCCCAAAGTCGCCATCCCCTTCGCCGCGAGCCAGGCGCGCAGGGCCTCGTCCTTCTCCCTGAACAGCTCGTCCGACCACCAGCCGCTGAAGCGGATCGCCGCGCGCTTCGCCGGCGGAAGCTCGCGCAGCGTCACGTCCGTGCCCGCAGGGCTGGGCAGGCGGGCGAGGTCATAACCGGAAGGCATGATGAACTGGACCGTCCAGGACTCGCCGTCTGCCTTCTGCGTCACGGGTGCCGTCATGGCGATCTTCTCGCCCTCGCGTTCCTTCGCGAAGATGTAGCGCGCCAGCGGCCCGAAGCCCGCCCGCACGGCCTGGTCACGGCTGCCGCTGCGCTCCACCTCCGCAACCACGAGCGCAGGGTAGGCGCGGATCTCGATGGCACCTTCGGCCTCGATGACCTCATAGCGCGCGATCTCCACATTGCGCGTCTGGACGAACCAGAACAGGGCGAGGCCCACAACCACCGCCACCAGGCCGAGTGCGAGGAAGATGAGCATGCGCGTGGCCTTCTTCATGGTGTCCTGCCGGTCATGTGTACATTACGCCGTCCACCCCCCGCCAGATCCCCGCGTTCCGGAGGCCTGCAAAGTCTGCTAGGGAAGCTTGGGGTTATATGGGGGTCCGGTCTTGAAAGCGCTCTCGATCTTTGCCGTGTTCCTGTCGGTGACGGTCATCGTCACCGTCGCCGCGCTGACGGCCCTGTTTGGGTTCTGGAGCCTCACGACCGTTCAGCCCGGCACCGCCACGGTGCTGGGATTGCTGTTCCTGGGGGCACCCGGCGCTGGCATCGCATCGGGCGCGATGATGGCGATCCGCATGGCCTCGTCCCGGCCCTCCGGCATCCCGGGCGGGCTCCTGGCCGCCCTTGCGCTTCCCGTGGGCGCGCTCGCAGGCTTTGGCGGGGCCATGGCGGCCATGGACATGATCTACACCGACCGCTGGTCGAACCCGGGCTCCGCCCCCGCCTGGCTGCCCTGGGCGCCCTATGTGGCAGCGCCGCTCATGGCGCTGGTGCTGGTCTTGCTCGTCCTCGCGGTGGAGAAGGCGCGGCGCTGATCAGCCCTTCCGGCGCTTGAGGAGATCGACCACGATCAGCACGATGCCGAGCCCCGCCGCCACACCCGCGGCCTGCCCAGACAGGCGCATCACCTCGACGGGATCGTTCGACTGCGGCGCCAGGAACATCATGGCGATGAAGAAGATCGCGGCCACGGCCAAAAGGAAGTAGCCCGCCCGCGCCAGTTTCAGTCCTTGCGATGCCATGCCGGTCTGTCCCGTCCCCGTTGTCTCCCCGGCATGATAGGGTCAGTCGCGGCTGGATTCCAGCCAGCCGGGGCGGATTTCGGGAAGCGGGATGCTGTCGATCAGCAGCCGCGTGAAGGGCGAGCGGGGTGAGCTGAAGACCTCGGCGGTTGCGCCCTCCTCGATGATGCTGCCCGCCTTCATGATCACCACCCGCTCGCACAGATGGCGCACCACCGACAGGTCATGGCTGATGAAGGCCAGCGTCAGCCCCATCTCGGCGCGCAGCGTCTTCAACAGGTCGAGGACCTGCGCCTGGGTCGAGACATCGAGGCCGGAGACGATCTCGTCGGCCACGATGAAATCCGGGTTCAGCGCGATGGCGCGGGCAATCCCCACGCGCTGGCGCTGCCCGCCCGAGAGCTGGTGCGGATAGCGCGTGGTCACGGAGGAGGGCAGCCCCACGCGGTCGAGGATCGAGGAGATGGCGCGGGGCCCCGCGTCGAGCCCATGCAGCGTCAGCGCACCCCCAAGGATGGCGCCGATGCTGCGGCGCGGGTTGAGCGAGGACTGCGGGTCCTGGAAGATCATCTGCATGCGCCGCCGCAGCGGCTTCATCTCCGCCGCCGTCGCCTGGGTGATGTCCTGCCCGTCGAAGCGAAGTGTGCCGGCACTTGGGCGATAGAGCCGTAGCAGCGTGCGGCCGAGCGATGTCTTGCCCGAACCCGATTCCCCGACGATGCCCAGCGCCTCGCCCCGTGCGATCACCAGCGACACGCCGTTCAGGATGCGCAGCTTCGGCCGGCGGCCGAGCAGCACCACGCGGCTCATGTCCGGCACATCGAGTGCGATGTTGCGGGCCTCGATCAGCATCGTGACGATATCTCGCGCTGCAACTCGGCGATCAGCTCGTCGGGCACCGGCTTCAGGCTCTGCTCCGGCCGGTCATAGCGCGGGCTCGCCGCCAGCAGCGCACGCGTATAGGCATGCTGTGGTTTCGCGAGGATCTCCGCCGTATCGCCCTGTTCCATCACGGCGCCGCCATAAAGCACCGTCATCCGGTCGCAGATCTGCGCCACGACGCCCAAGTCATGCGTCACGAAGAGCAGCGTCGTCTTGTGCTCGCGCTGCATCTCCCGGATCAGGCGCAGCACCTGCTTCTGCACCGTCACGTCGAGCGCCGTCGTCGGCTCATCCGCGATGATCACATGCGGGTTCAGCGAGAAGGCCTGGGCGATCAGCACGCGCTGGCGCATCCCGCCTGACAGCTCATGCGGGTAGCGCGCCATCACCCGCTCGGGCTCGCGGATGTGCACATCGTTCAGCAGACCCAGCGCCTTGCTTGCTGCCTTCGCCTTGTCGAGGCCCGCGCGCAGGCGAAGCCCGTCCATCAGCTGGTCGCCCACGCGGCGCGAGGGATTGAGCGAGGTCTGCGGGTCCTGCGGGATCAGCGCGATCCTGACGCCGAGAAGCTCGCGCAGCTTGGAAGGCGGCAGGCTCAGCAGGTCCGTGCCCTCGAACAGGATGCTGCCCGAGGTGATCTTGATCGCCGGTGGCAGGATGCCGAGCACCGCCTTGGCGATGGTGCTTTTCCCTGCACCGCTCTCGCCCACCAGCGCCATCGCCTCGCCCGCCTTCACGCTGAGCGACACGCCGCGCAGGATCGGCCCCGCCGCGCTCCGCGCCGAAAGATCGCGGATGTCGATCACCGCGCTCACCGCTTCAGCATCGGATCGAGCCACTGGCGCAATCCGTCTCCCAGCTGGTTGAAGGCAAGCACGGTCAGGAACAGCGCCGCGAGCGGGAAAACCAGCACCCACCACGCCTGGTAGATGATCTGCCGCCCCTCCGCGATCATGCCGCCCCAGGTCGGTGTGTCTGTCGACACCGAGAGTCCCACGAAAGAGAGGATCGCCTCCACGATCACCGCGATCCCCATCTCGAGCGTGAACAGCACCAGCACCACGGGCAGCACATTGGGCAGCACCTCGCGGATCAGGATGCCCATGCGCCCCATGCCGAGTGCGGAAGCCGCCTCCACATATTCAAGCCGCGCTTGCTGCTGTGTTTCGGCGCGCACCACGCGGGCAAAGCGCGTCCAGTCGATCACCACGATCGCCACGATCACGGAGTGGAGCCCCGAGCCCAGAACCGCCACGAGCAGGATCGACAGCAATACCGGCGGAAAGGCCATCCAGATGTCGATGAGGCGTGAGATCACCGCATCGATCCAGCCGCCGAAATAGCCCGCAAGCAACCCCAGCGCGGTGCCAAGCAAGCAGGCGAGTGTTGCCGCGATCAGGGCCACCGCCAGCGCGATCTGCGCGCCATAGATCAGGCGGGAGAGCACGTCGCGCCCAAGGCTGTCGGTGCCGAGCCAGCGGCCAGGTTCCTGTCCCGGCCCGAGTGTCGCCAGCATCAGGTCCTGTTCCAGCGGGTCG
>JADCDC010000566.1 GCA_020252385.1 Aestuariivirga sp. | reverse complement strand
GAAGCCGCCAAGGCCGCCAAGAACTTCCAGGAACGCCAGCAGAAGGTGCTCGAGCAGGGCGGCGCAGCGACGCCTGCCGCCGCGCCCGCCGCCACCGAGTCCGATCCCGAGGGCGCGACCGGCAAGGGCGACCTGCAGCTGCCCGTGGAATAAGACGAGGGGCCGGCCGCCACGCCGGCCCGGCCAACAGGGGGGCACGTCATGGCACATCAGGTCTCGCCGCTCGCACCGGCGGTCTTTCCGGACCTTCCGCCGGTCGCCGGCGTCAGGCTGGCGGCGGCTGAAACCGGCATCCGCTACAAGAGCCGGCCGGACGTGCTTCTGGCCGTCATGGACCCCGGCACCAGCGTTGCAGGCTGCTTCACCCGCTCGAAGTCGCGCTCGGCACCGGTCGACTGGTGTGCTTCAAGCCTCAAGGGCGGAACCGCCCGCGCCGTGGTCATCAATGCCGGCAACGCCAATGCCTTCACCGGCAAGGCGGGTGTGGCCACCGTCACGGCGGTGGCGAAATCGGCAGCGAAGCTTCTCTCCTGCAAGCCCGCCGAGATCTTCCAGGCCTCGACCGGCGTCATCGGCGAGCCGCTCGACCCCGCCTACATCACCAGGGCGCTGCCGAAGCTCGCCGCGGAGGCCGAACCCGGCGTCTGGTCCATGGCTGCCAAGGCCATCATGACCACCGACACCTTCCCCAAGGCCGCGACCGCGAAGGCGAAGCTCGGCGGCAAGATCGTCACCATCAACGGCATCGCCAAGGGCTCCGGCATGATCGCGCCCGACATGGCGACCATGCTCGTGTTCATCTTCACCGACGCAGCCCTGGCGCCCCGGACCCTGCAGAAGCTGCTCACCAGGAGCGTGGGCGCGAGCTTCAACTGCATCACGGTCGATGGCGACACCTCGACCTCCGACACGGTGCTGATGTTCGCCACCGGCCAGGCCGGCAACCGGCGCGTCACGGCGGAGGCCGACCTCAAGTCCTTCGCCAAGGCGCTCGATGGCCTCTGCATGGACCTCGCCCACCAGGTCGCGAAGGATGGCGAGGGGGCCGAGAAGTTCATCGAGATCGCGATCACCGGCGCGGAGAACGACAAGGCCGCCCACCGGATCGCCATGTCGGTCGCCAACTCGCCGCTCGTCAAGACCGCGATCGCGGGCGAGGACGCCAATTGGGGCCGCGTGGTCATGGCCATCGGCAAGGCCGGCGAGAAGGCGGTCCGCGACAGGCTGCGGATCAGGATCGGCGGCGTCACGGTGGCCCGCAACGGCATGCGCGATCCCGCCTACAAGGAAGCGGAGATCATGCCGCACATGAAGGGCCGCCACATCGTGATCGAGGCGGATGTCGGCGTCGGCAAGGGCAGGTCAACGGTCTGGACCTGCGACCTGACGCACCGCTACATCGACATCAACGGCTCCTACCGCAGCTGACATGAAGATCGTGCTCGTCGCCGCCGTCGCCCTCATCGACAGGGACGGCCGCGTGCTGCTGTCGAAGCGTCCGCCCCACAAGCAGCTGGGCGGCTTGTGGGAATTCCCGGGCGGCAAGGTGGAAGCGGGAGAGCGTCCGGAAACCGCATTGATCCGTGAACTGAAGGAAGAGCTCGGCATCGACGTCGCCGAATCCTGCCTCGCACCCCTGACCTTCGCCAGCCATGCGTACGAGGACTTCCATCTCCTCATGCCGCTCTACGTCTGCCGCCGCTGGCAGGGCCAGGTGACGGGGGCCGAGGGCCAGGAGCTCGCCTGGGTGAGGCCCCTGAAGCTCCGCGACTATCCGATGCCCCCGGCCGATGTGCCGCTGATCCCGCATCTGGTGGATTTGCTGTAGGTCATCGCTCCCGTCCTTCCTCCTCCCCTCCCCCCTGTGGGGAGGGAAACTTCACTTCGCGAGCGGAGAGACCTCACAGCTTCTTCTCGTCCACCTTCAGCGCATCCGCGAGGCGTGCCTTGGCGCTCCCCGGCTTCTGCGGCTTCTGCTGGCTCTCATGCGGGGCCCAGCCGGTGAGCCAGGCGATCTCCACGGTGGCCCGGATGCGGCCATCCGCATCGGCGAAATTCTGCTGGTAGTGATTGACGGCCGCCGCCATCACCTCGCGCCTTGTGAAGCGCCGGGCGCGTCCCGTCAATGTGTTGGAGAGGCCGAGCTCCCCGATCTCGTGGATCAGCGCCACAGCATCTCCATAGCGCACGATGGTGCGGTCGAGGTCGGCCACGGGCAGCGCCAGGCCCGCGCGCTGGAGGAGGGCGCCCAGTTCGCGCACGTCGATCATCGGCGCCACGCGCGGCGAGGCGCCGCCGGTGACGCGGCTTTCCGCGGCAAGCCAGGACTGGCGCAGTTCCGTCAGCGTGTCGCCGGCGAACAGGCAGGCGAGCAGCAGCCCGTCGGGCTTCAGGGCGCGGCGCATCTGGATCAGGGCGCCCGGCACGTCGTTGACGCCCTGGAGGTCCAGCACGCTGAACATCGCGTCGTAGCGCTCCCGCGGCAGTCCGAGATCGTCTCCCGCGGCCGGCAGCCGGGTTTCGATCTCCACGACCTGGCCCGTCTCCTTGAGACGCGCCGCGATGGGCTCCGGCTCCGCCGCGGTCAGGCAGGCGTTGGCGAAGCGCCGGTTCACGAAGCTCAAGCGCTCCGCCAGCTCCTCGGCGATGGTGGTGGTGAGGATGCTGGGCTCCGCCTTCCGCTTTCTCCGCGCGCGCTCGGCGCCGAGCGCCCGGTCGAACAGCGGAGGCGGGGTGTTGCTCATCACCCGGCGATCTCGCGCCTGATCAGCTCGTAGGTCGCGCGGTCCGGGGCGGAGATGATGCCACCCTCGTGCCGCGTCGCGTCATAGGGTGTGCCGTCGAGAAGGGCGGAGAAGCCGCCCGCCTCCTTGTGGATCAGCACGCCCGCGGCATGGTCCCAGGGCATCAGCTTGTAGTGCAGCGTAAAGTGCACGAGACCATCCGCGATCAGCCGGTATTCATAGGCCGCACAGCGATAGTTGAAGCAGGCCTTGGTCTTGGCGAGGTTCGCGACCGTGCGGGTGCGCTGCGGCTCCGGCATCAGGTACCAGGAGGAGAGGCCGGTCATCTCGGAGAGGCGGTCGGGCTTCGCCACGCGAAGATCGCGCGTCCGGCCGTTGACGCTTTCGCCCCAGGCGCCATGGCCCTTGAGGCCCTTGTGCCAGTCCCGTCCCACGGGATCGTAGATCAATCCCGCCACCGTCTCCCCGCGGGAGACGATGCCCGCCATCACGCCGAACAGCGGCAGCCCCCAAGCGAAATTCGAGGTGCCGTCGATCGGGTCGACGATGATCGCGAGGTCCGCGTCAGCGATCTTCGACAGCAGCGCCTCGTCGCGCGCCACCGATTCCTCGCCAACGAACAGGGCGTGGGGAAAGGCCTTCGCGCAGGCGTCGCGGATCCGCCACTCGGCCTGCTCGTCGGCGTCCGTCACGAGGTCGAGGGCGCCCGTCTTCTCGCGGATGCCGCCATCCTCGAGGCTCCGGAAACGGGGCATGATCTCAGTCTCGGCGGCCTCAGCCATGATGTGGGACAGGCGGTCGAGATCGGCGCGCGAAAAGGACATGGACACTCCGGCTTGGCTGTTTCGCCGCCGCTGTTAAACCAAACGCACGGCGGAATCCACGGGTCCCGCCATCCATGCTAGGCTCTGGCCATGGAACTTGCCCTTACGAGCCTGCCGGGCCGCCTGTGGCGCGGCGTTGTGGATTTCGTGGCGCCCAGCCTGTGCCTCGGCTGCGGCGGGCAAGTGGGTGCGCCGCAATGCCTCTGCCTTGGCTGCTGGTCCGCCCTCCAGCATCTCGATGAGCCGGTCTGTGACGCGCTCGGAACCCCCTTCGCCTATGACCAGGGCGAGGGTGCCCTGAGTGCGGCGGCCTTGGCCGATCCCCCGCTCTGGGACCGCGCGCGCGCCGCTGTGATCTT
>JADCDC010000565.1 GCA_020252385.1 Aestuariivirga sp. | reverse complement strand
CCTTCCAGGAGGAAGACATGAGAATCGCCATCGACCGCCGCAAATTCCTGACGCTCAGCGCAGCCACGGCAACGGCAGCCGCCTTCGGACGCCGCCCGGCCCACGCGGCAACCCCGTTCACCATGCAGGCCGCGTGGATCAACGACGCCGAGTTCATGGGCTACTTCATCGGCATCGACAACGGCTACTACAAGGCCGAGGGCCTCGATCTCACCTATCTTCCGGGCGGCCCGGACGTGATCCCCGAAAGCACCATCGTGGCGGGCAAGGCCGACCTGGCGCTCACCACGCCGGACACCACGGTGAAGGCGATCGTCGACCAGGGCGCCAAGTTCAAGATCATCGGCGCGCAATACCAGAAGAACCCCATCGGCATCGTTTCGCTTGCGTCCAAGCCGATCAAGACTCCGCAGGACCTGGTCGGAAAGACGCTCGCCGTTCCGCCGGTCAACGTCATCTCCGTCGAGGCGATGCTGAAGCTCAACAACATCGACCGGGCGCAGGTCAACATCGTGCCCTATGCCTATGATCCCACTCCGCTCATCAAGGGCGAGATCGACGCCTCGCTCGACTTCACCACCAACGTGCCCTACTCGATCAAGCAGGCGGGCGCCGAGGCCGTTTCCTTCCTGCTCTATGACTTCGGCTTCACCATCTTCAACGACACGGTGGTGGTGACGGAGGATGTGCTGAATTCCAAGCGCAAGGAACTCGTGTCCTGGCTCCGTGCCAGCCGCAAGGGCTGGGAGGAGAACTACAAGGATCCGAAGGCCTATCCGCCGAAGTTCGCCGAGACCTGGTTCAAGGGCACGGGCCGCACGATCGAGAACGAAATCTTCTTCAACATCGCGCAGCAGCCGCTGATGGAGGCGCCCGGCGGCTTCCTCTCCATGACGGATGAGTCGATCGCCAAGAACATCGAGGCATTGGGCCAGGTCGGCATCAAGGCCACCAAGGAGATGTTCGATACGTCGCTCCTGGCGGAGATCTGATGGCGGGCGACCGGAGCATACGCCTCCGGCAGGTCAGCAAGACATTCACGACGCGCGGTGAGGCATTCACCGCGCTCGATTCCGTGACGCTCGACTGCGAGGCGGGCTCCTTCACGGCCCTGATCGGTCCGTCCGGTTGCGGCAAGTCCACGCTGCTGCGCCTGGCGCTGGGGCTCGACACGCCTGACTCAGGGACGGCTGAAATCGGCGGGCTGGCGCCGCAGGCGGCCGCCTCCACCGGCACGACGGGGGTCGCCTTCCAGGATCCCGCACTGCTCCCCTGGCGGAGCGTGGAGGCGAACATCGCCCTGCCCCTCGATGTGCTGGGCAAGCCCCGCGCCGCCCATGCGAGCCGCATCAGGGAGCTGATACAGCTCGTTGGCCTCGCAGGTTTCGAGAAGGCACTGCCCGGCGAACTCTCGGGCGGCATGCGGCAGCGGGTCTCGATTGCCCGCGCGCTCGTCACTTCGCCGGGTGTCTTGTTTCTCGACGAGCCCTTCGGCGCGCTGGACCAGATCCTGCGCCGCCAGATGAACATCGAGCTGCAGCGCATCTGGTCAGAGTCCCGGGCGACCACGCTCCTGGTGACGCATGGCATCGACGAGGCGGTCTTCCTCGCCGATCGCATCGTGGTGATGAAGAGCAAGCCGGGGCGCATCGCTGCCGTCATCGACGTGCCCTTCGCGCGCCCGCGCGACCGGAGCCTGTTCGTCGATCCGCACTTCCACGCCTTGACGGACGTCGTGGCGAGGGCGCTGCATGGCGAGTAGACCGCGATCGGCCGGATACGCATGGCTGCGCAACCTCGCCATTCTGCTGGTGGCGTGGGAGGTGGTGGGACGATTGCAACTCGTCGCATCGGGCGCCCTTCCCGCACCCAGCGCCATTCTCGTGCGGTTCTGGCAGGACAAGGGTGATTATCCGGCCCACGTGATGGCGACACTCGAGGCGAGCTTCCTCGGGTTCCTGATTGGCAATGCCATCGCCATCGCCGCCGGCATGGCCTTCGTTCTGTGGCCCGGCGCGCTTCGCCTGTTCAGGGGCGTCAACATCGCCATCTTCGCGCTGCCGCCCATCGCCATCTCCCCCGTCCTGGTGCTCACCTTCTCGGGCATGACGCCACGCGTGATTCTGGCCGCACTCGGCTGCTATTTCGCGACGATGACGGCCACCGTGCTCGGCATCTCCCAGACCGATGCCCGCAGCCTCGACGTGGTGCGCGCCTATGGCGGAGGACGGCTTGCGCAACTGCGCTTCGTCCAGTTGCGAAGCGCGCTGCCCGCGATCCTCGGCGGCCTGCGCATCGCGGCACCCGCGGCGGTGCTGGGCGCCATTCTGGCGGAATTCGGCGGCGGCGGGCGCTTTGGCCTTGGAACCTATCTCCTCGGCTCACTCGGACGCGCCGACCCGCCAAGGCTGTGGGGCATCGGCCTGATGGCGACACTCATCGCGGGTCTTGCCTACGCCGTCTTCGCCTTTGCCGGATCGCGGGTGAGCGGCGCCTCGCGCGCGGTCACGGTTCCGACCGCAGCACCCGATCCCGGCCGGATCAATTCCGGCATTGGCGTGCGGCTGCTCATGACACTCGCGGCGGCCCTGCTTCCGCTTCTCCTGTGGTGGCTGCTCATCGTGATGCTGCAGGTGCCGGAGATGATCGCCAAGACGCCCGCCGGCATCGTCGACTATCTCTTCCTCGGCTCAGCCGCGGAACAGGCCCAGCAGCGCCTTCTGGCAGCCCTTCTCGAGACACTGCCCAT
>JADCDC010000564.1 GCA_020252385.1 Aestuariivirga sp. | reverse complement strand
TGCCGGAACCGTTGGGCCCCATGATGGCATGCACCTCGCCGGGCTTCACGACAAGCGACAGGCCGCGCAGGATCTCGCGCTCCTCGTCCTCGAGCTTCACATGCAGATTGTCGATATTGAGCAGGGTTGTCATCCCACACTTCCTTCCAGCGAAATGCCGATCAGCTTCTGTGTCTCGGCCATGAATTCCATAGGCAGTTGCTGCAGCACGTCGCGCACGAAGCCGTTCACGATGAGGGCCACCGCCTCTTCCTGCGAAAGCCCGCGCGACATGCAGTAGAACATCTGGTCATCCGAGATCTTGGACGTCGTCGCCTCATGCTCGAACTGGGCGGTCGATGTCTTCGACTCGATATAGGGCACCGTATGCGCGCCGCACTTGTCGCCGATGAGGAGCGAGTCGCACTGCGTGAAGTTGCGCGCGTTCGTCGCCTTCCGGTGCGCGGAGACGAGGCCGCGGTAGGTGTTGTCGGAGCGGCCCGCTGCGATGCCCTTGGAGATGATGCGGCTCGAGGTGTTCTTGCCGAGGTGGATCATCTTGGTGCCGGAATCGACCTGCTGGCGGCCGTTGGAAATGGCGATCGAGTAGAACTCGCCGCGCGATTCCTCGCCCCTCAGGATACAGCTCGGATACTTCCAGGTGATGGCCGAACCGGTTTCGACCTGCGTCCAGGAAATCTTGGAGCGAGGGCCCCGGCAGTCGCCGCGCTTGGTCACGAAGTTGTAGACGCCGCCCTTGCCCTCGGCGTCGCCCGGGTACCAGTTCTGCACCGTCGAATACTTGATCTCGGCATCGTCCAGCGCGATCAGCTCGACCACCGCGGCGTGAAGCTGGCTCTCCTCTCGCATCGGCGCCGTGCAGCCTTCGAGATAGGAGACGTAGGAGCCCTTGTCCGCGATGATGAGGGTCCGCTCGAACTGGCCGGTGTTCTTGGCGTTCATGCGGAAATAGGTCGACAGCTCCATCGGGCAGCGCACGCCGGGCGGCACATAGACGAAGGAGCCATCCGAGAACACCGCGGCGTTGAGGGCCGCATAGTAGTTGTCGCCCTGCGGCACCACCGAGAAGAGGTACTTCTTCACCAGCTCCGGATGCTCACGCAGCGCTTCCGAAATCGAGCAGAAGATCACGCCCGCCTTGGCGAGCTCCGCCTTGAAGGTGGTGACGACCGAAACGGAGTCGAACACCGCATCGACCGCGACCTTGCCGGAGGCATATTCGCCGCCTGCTTCGTCAAGTTCGCTCTTCTCACCCTGCTTCCGCACACCGGCGAGGATTTCCTGTTCCTTCAGCGGAATGCCGAGCTTGGCGTAGGTCTCGAGCAGCTTGGGGTCCACCTCGTCGAGGCTCTTGGGTGCTGCGCTGCCCTTTGGTGCGGCATAGTAATAGATGTCCTGAAAATCGATCTTGGGGTAGCTCACCTTGGCCCAGGTCGGTTCCTCCATCTGCAGCCAGCGGCGATAGGCCTCGAGCCGTGCCTCCAGCATCCACTGGGGCTCGTTCTTCTTGGCCGAGATGAAGCGGACGGTGCTCTCGTCCAGCCCCTTTGGCGCGTATTCGGACTCGATGTCGGTCGTGAAGCCGTACTTGTACTTGTCGACGTCGATGTCCTTGACGAGTTCGATGGTTTCGATGTCAGCCATTGTATCCTCAAGCAGCAGCCCTGGCCTTGTGGCGGTCGCGGATCTTGCGCCACGCGGCGGTGCATTGGTCGCTCGTCTCTTCGCTGGTATTCCAGCCCAGTGATACGCGGATCGCCCCCTTGGAGATTTCCGGTGCGACACCCATGGCGGCGAGCACGTGGGATTTCGCCACCTTGCCGGACGAACAGGCCGAGCCCGATGACACGGCGATGCCTTCGAGGTCGAAGGCCATCAGCAGCGTCTCGGCGCCAAGGCCCGGCAGGGCGAAGCAGGTGGTGTTGGGAAGCCGTTCCACGCCGCGCCCGAAGATGATGGCGCCGTCGAGTGCCGCTTCGAGCCGGTCGCGCAGCGCCCTCGTGTCCTGCCGCATGCCCGCCACCGCGCCGAAGCCGGCGATCGAGCCAAGGTTCTCGGTCCCTGCCCTGCGGCGCAATTCCTGCCCGCCGCCGTGGACCAGCGGCTCCACAGCGAGCCCATCCCGCACCACCAGTGCGCCTGCGCCCGCGGGGCCACCCAGCTTGTGGGCCGAAAGCGTCATCATGTCGACGCCCAACAGCCCGAAATTCAATGGTATTTTCCCCAGCGCCTGCACGGCGTCGGTGTGCACGAGGTGTCCCTCGGCCAGCCTTGCGATGTCCGCCAAGGGCTGGATCACGCCTGTCTCGTTGTTGGCCAGCATCACGCTGACCAGGGCCCGGGGGCCCTTCAACATCTTCTGAAATGCTGTGAGATCGGCCATGCCGTCGCCAGTGACGGGCAAGACCTCAACCGGCTTTCCGGATGTCTTCGCCGCTTCCAGGATCGAGGGATGCTCGATGGCGGAGACGATCAGCCGCTCGACGGGTGCGCCCTTCAGCGCCATGTTGTTGGCCTCGCTGCCCCCGGAGGTGAAGATCACCATCGGCGCGATCACGCCCACCGAACGCGCCACACTGTCACGCGACTCATCCAGCAGTTTGCGTGCGGCGCGGCCCTCGGCGTGGATCGAGGAGGCGTTGCCGCTGCAATCCATTGCGCGAAGCATCGCTTCCCTCGCCTCCGGGCGGAGCGGCTGGGTGGCGTTATGGTCGAGGTAGTGTCTCACGCGGCCGGCCTCTGGTCCGGATGGCGGTCCTTCGTCTGCTTGATGGTGGCGGCCAGCGCCAGGTTGCGCTTTTCGACCACGTCCTCGAGTGAAATCGATGACAGGAAATACATCATCTGGCGGCCGAGGCTGGACCACAGGTCATGCGCGTTGCAGCGCTGGCCCTTCACGCAGCCTTCGACGGCGTCGCCATCGCAGCGCGTGAACTGCAACTCCTCGTCAACGGCGGCACTGATTTCGGCAACCGGAATCATGTTCATCGGGCGCGCCAGGCGGTAGCCGCCGCCGGGCCCGCGCGCACTCTCGACAAGCTTCTGCTTCCTGAGCTTGCCGAACAGCTGCTCCAGATATTCCCGGCTGATGTCCTGCCGCTCCGAGATCGCGGCCAGCGAAACGGGCTCGCCGCCCGAATGCGCGGCGATGTCGATCATCGCCATCACGGCGTAGCGGCCCTTGGTGCTCATCTTCATGCGACGAAACCCTTGATTTTGAACCCCTCACCCGTGCTAAAGGCGATGGACCCCAGGCGGAGCGCTCCGCCAGTTTCGAACAATTCTAAACAGGGATATAGAAAACCCGAGTACCGGAGTCAATTATTCGGTGGCGATTTCCCCGAAGAATCCGGGCCGGTTTCTCCCATGAGGACCAGAGCCATATGCCGGAAGTGATTTTTAGCGGGCCCGCGGGCCGCATCGAGGCGCGCTACCACCA
Source organism: Aestuariivirga sp. (assembly GCA_020252385.1). GTDB lineage: Bacteria > Pseudomonadota > Alphaproteobacteria > Rhizobiales > Aestuariivirgaceae > Aestuariivirga. Next base: position 751 of record JADCDC010000564.1, on the reverse strand, counting down.
TTCGAAGGCGGCGGGCTCGCCCATCGCCATCCTGCTGCACCCGCACCCGAGCTTCGGCGGCACCATGAACAACCCCATCGTTCATGCCATGTACCAGATGTTCCAGAGCCGCGGATTCTCGGTTTTGCGCTTCAATTTCAGGGGTGTAGGCCGGAGCCAGGGGGTGTTCGAGAATGGCGCCGGAGAGCTCTCCGACGCGGCCTCCGCGCTTGACTGGCTGCAGTCCTTCAACCGCGAGGCCCGCATCTGCTGGATTGCCGGCGTCTCCTTCGGCGCCTGGATCTCGATGCAGCTCCTGATGCGGCGGCCAGAAATCTCAGGGTTTATCTCGGTGGCGCCGCTGGCCAAGCACTATGACTTCTCCTTCCTCGCGCCCTGCCCGGCTTCCGGCCTTTTCCTCAATGGCGAGAAGGACACGGTGACGCCCCCCGAGGCGGTGCACAGCCTGGTATCCAAGCTCAAGACTCAAAAGGGAATTTCGGTCGAGCACAAGGTGATTGCCGGGGCCAACCACTTCTTCCAGGACAAGATCGAGGAGCTGACCAAGACCTGCTCGACCTATCTCGACAAGCGGCTCGCCGCGGAGGGTCAACTCTAGTCCGGTTTCGGGTGGCCTGCCTGCCCGGCCACGGCTATTGAGCCGGACATGCCGGTCAGCGCGCCACAGATGCAGATCAAGGACTGGGGCCTGCTCGGCCTCCTCTCCATCGTCTGGGGAGGCTCCTATCTCTTTGTTGGGATTGCGGTAAAG
>JADCDC010000563.1 GCA_020252385.1 Aestuariivirga sp. | reverse complement strand
TATCTGGCAGGGTGAATTCGAAACGCCCGAGCGCTGGCGCGAGCGCCACCGCAACAACATGATCAGGGGCGACGCCGGGGCCCAGCCCATGCCGGAGGACTGAGACCGCTCAGCGCTGGTCATTGAAGGGTTGCTTGCTGATGCCAACCTGCCTAGCGAGTGCCGCGAAGCCCGCGGCACAGTCCTGTTCGCCATTGGCGAGCACCAGGACGCGGATCGGAAAACACATGGCATCCCGGTTGGTGAGCTTGATCTCGGCGTCGTTGAAGCGCTCGTCGGAGGTGATGCGCGCCTCCGCACTCCTGAGCGCCGTGTCGATCTCATCGGGTGTAAGCAGCCCCTTCTCGACGAGCAGGCGGTTGAGGGAGGCCACGGCCATGATCAGGCCTTCAAGCTGGAGATTGGCGGGGTTCATGACTAACCTTGTGAAAGATGATGAGGAGAGCAACGGGCGGAGCGGCCGGGGGTTCCAGCGGCTCGGGCGAAATGCCGGGCCGCCAATTCTTCGCGCGTGATGCGGTGACGGTGGCGGCCCAGATGATCGGCCTCGAAATCACGTTTGGCGGGGTTGGCGGCCTCATCGTCGAGACCGAGGCCTACCTGCCGGACGATCCCGCCTCGCACAGCTTCAAGGGCCCTACACGGCGCAACGCCAGCATGTTCGGTCCGCCGGGGACGAGCTACGTCTACCGCAGCTACGGCCTGCACTGGTGCCTCAATGCCGTGTGCCTCAAGGGGTCCGCGGTGCTGATCCGGGCGCTGGAGCCGACCACCGGACTTGATCGCATGGCGGCGCGGCGCGGCACGTCGTCGGCTGCAGTGCTTTGCGCAGGGCCAGGCCGGCTTGCCGCGGCGCTCGGCATCACGGGGGAGGAGGACGGGCTGTCGCTTCTCGCCCCGCCCTTCGCGCTCCGCCTTTCAGGCGCGGCACCGGGGCTTGTCATCGGCCCGCGCATCGGCATCACCCGCGCCGCCGAAATGCCCTGGCGCTTCGGCTGGCAAGGCTCGCGCTTCCTCAGCCGGCCGTTCGGTGCGGCCGCGAGCGTTTCAAAGGCGGATGAAATCGGATAGGGTCCGCCCGCCATGACGACCAGCAACGCGCTTCTCATGAACCAGGCGCGCGCCAGCCACGCGCGCGGCGATCTGGCCCAGGCCGCAAGGCTGTATGAGCATATTCTTAGGCTCGATCCGCGCGACTACGAGGCGGCCTATCTGCTGGCGGTGGCGCTCTACCAGGCGGGCCGGCTCGAGCCCGCGGCGGCGGCCTTCGCGGTTGCCGTCAGCATCAGCCCGCGCAAGGTGGAGGCGCACAAGGACCGCGGCCTCGTGCTGGCGAAGCTCGGCCGCCACGCGGAGGCGCTCACCTGCTTCGAGACGGCCACGCGGCTGATGCCAGGCTCGCCCGAACTGCTGCTGAACCGCGGGCTGGCGCAGAAGAACACCGGCCGCCTCGCGGAAGCCGCCCAGAGCTACGAGGAAGCCCTCAGGCTGAAGCCGGACTTTGCCGAGGCCCACAACAATCTCGCCAACGCACTCTCGGCACTGGGGCGGAAGGAAGAGGCGCTGGCCCACTACCGCCAGGCCTTCACCCTCAAGCCGCAATATGGCGAGGCCTATGTCAATGCCGCGCGGCTGCTGGTCGAAGGGGAGCGGCTGGAGGAGGCGATGGCCATTCTGGACCAGGCGATCGCCGCCAACCCCCGCCATGCGGAGGCGCACCGCAGCCGCGCCGAGTGCCTGAACCTCATGGGTCGTATGGAAGAGGCGCTCGCCGATTATTCCGCGGCACTGGCGCTGGAGCCGCGCAACATGGAGGCGCTGCTCGACAAGGCGCAGCTGCTGAGCCGCCTGTCGCGCCATGACGAGGCGGTGGCGCTCTGCCACATCGCCATCGCCACCGACCCCGCGGACGCCAGGGGCTACTACCGCATCGGCCGGGCGCTCGAAGGCCGCCGCGAGTTCGGGGCGGCCATTGCCAGCTACGAGAGGGCGGCGGCGCTCGACCCCGACTGGCTCCAGCCCCTGCTCCGCCGTGCCGGCGCGCTCAATGAGCTTGGCCGCCAGCAGGAGGCGCTCGACGCCTATGACGCGGCACTTGCCCACCATCCCGACGCGTCCGAGGCCCATCTCGGCAAGGGCGATGCGCTGCGCGCCCAACGCCGTTTCGAGGAGGCGCTCGCCTGCTATGACGCCGCCATCGCGCTCGCCCCGGAGAAGGCCTTCCACCGCGGCACGCGCGGCTCGCTCAAGAGCGAGATGGGCCAGGTCGAGCAGGCGCTCGAGGATTTCGGCGCGCAGCTGAAGCTGATCGCCACGGGAAAGCCGATGGCCGAGGCGATGGTGGAGGATTGCATCCGGCTGCTGTCGGTCGACAAGATCCCCGCCATCTACGCCACCGAGGAGGACCTCGCCCGCACACGCGCGCGGATCGAGGCGGAACTCGACGCGCTGGTGCAGCGCTATCCGTCGCCCATTCCCCTCGAGGCCGGGCAGCGGAAGGTGTCGGAACAGGCGGTGCGCCACCTGACCGGCTTCTATCTGGCCTATCACCAGTGCAATGACCGCGAGACGATGCGGAAGCTCTCGCGCGTTGCAACGAACCTCCTTGCACTGCCGCCCCACAAGGTTGCTGAGCACCTGCCCCACGGCGGACGGATCCGCGTCGGCATCGCCTCGCAGCGGCTGCGCAACCACAATGGCGCCAACTGGGCCTACAACTGGTTCGCCAATCTGCCGCTCCAGGACTACGAGATCTTCACCTACAGCTTCGAGCGCTCGACCGATGCGCTGGGCCGGAAGTTCGCCAGCCTCGGCACCCACCGCGAACTCAGCTGGACGCGCGCCGACCCGCACGCGATCATCCGCGACATGCGGGCGGACGATCTCGACGTGCTGATGCTGCCGGACGTCGGCATGACGCCGGTGAGCCGTTTTCTCTCGCTGCACCGCATCGCGGCGCGCCAGTTCACCGCCTGGGGCCATCCGGTGACCACCGGTTCGCCCGAGATGGACTTCTATCTCTCGAGCGACCTGATGGAGCCACCGGACGCGGATCAGCACTACAGCGAGCGGCTCGTGCGCCTGCCGAACCTCGCGCTCTATCTCGAGGAGGCGGAGAACGATCCGCCGCCGCAGCCTGAGCGCTTCGGCCTGCCGGAGGGCCGCGTGCTCTATGGCTGCCTGCAGTCGCTGTTCAAGTATCTGCCGCGCCATGTCGCGCTGTTGCCGATGATCGCGCGTGAGGTGCCCGATGCGCTCTTCGTGTTCCTCGAAGGTCAGCCGGCCTACACGACGGCGATCATGCAGGAGCGGCTCGCCCGGGCCTTCGCGGCGGAGGGCCTCGATGCGGCGCGCCACGTGACCTTCCTGCCGCGCAAGTCGCCCACGGACTATGACCGGCTGATGCAGGCGATGGATGTGCTGGTCGACAGCGTGGGCTGGAGTGGCGGCAACACCAGCCTCAGGGCCATCGGCCTCGGCGTGCCGCTCGCCACGCAGGAGGGCGCCTTCATGCGTGGCCGGCACACCAGCGCCATGTTCCGCATGATCGGCGCGGAGGAGATGATCGCGGATTCGGCCGAGGCCTATGCGGGGTTATTGGCGCGGCTCGGCAAGGACCTGGCCTTCCGCCGGCACGCGGCCGGTCTCTTCAGCGCCGGGCGGCCCCGCCTGTGGCGCGACTCCAGCATGATCGCCGCCTTCGACGCCTTCCTCAAGTCGGCCTGACCTGCGCGGCTGCGCTCAGCCGATGTCGATATAGACCGTGCCGCCCTCGACCCGGACTGGATAGGTCCGCAGCTTGACGCAGACCGGCGCAGAAATGCAATCTGTGATAGAGGACGCCCTGCTGGTGAATGGTGCTGCCAGGGAGGATTGAACTCCCGACCTCTCCCTTACCAAGGGAGTGCTCTACCACTGAGCTACGGCAGCCGACCAGTGCTGTGGGCGGCGGACACATGCCACAGGCGGCTCGCGGGTGCAACCCCGTCGCTTGACGGGCGGGCGGCACGGGGTGAAAACGGCGGCATGTCGTCCGCGAAGACCAGTTCGGAGCAGCGCAGGGAGCGGCTCGCCAGGGCCTTGAAGGCCAATATCGCCCGGCGCAAGGCGGCGGCCGAGCCCGCAAGGCCCGCCGCCGGGGCGCCGCCTCCGCCGCCCGAGGACGAGGGTTGCCCCAATTGAGCCTTTTGTGCTTGTTAGCGCCGCATCAGGGGAAGGACGGGGTCCGCCGGGGATGATTCCCGGGGTTGCTCGCCCTTTCGAGAGCAGGGGAAACACCATATGGATCGTATCCGCATCCGCGGCGGCAACCGCCTGAACGGAACCATTCCGATTTCGGGCGCCAAGAATGCTGCCCTGCCGCTGATGATCGTGTCGCTGCTGACGCCCGGCACCCTCACCCTGTCCAACGTGCCGCGCCTGGCCGACGTGCGCCTGTTGCAGCGCATCCTGCAGAATCACGGCATCGACATCATGGTGGCGGGCAAGCGCGCCGGCCAGAACGGCATGATGGGCGATGTCATGCACCTGACCGCCCGCGAGGTGGTGGACACCACCGCGCCTTATGAACTCGTTTCCAAGATGCGCGCCAGCTTCTGGGTGCTTGGCCCGCTGCTGGCCCGCTGCGGCGAGGCGAAGGTGTCGCTGCCCGGCGGCTGCGCCATCGGCACCAGGCCCGTCGACATGCACCTGATGGCCATGGAGAAGCTCGGCGCCGAGATCGTGATCGAGAACGGCTATGTCATCGCCAAGGCGAAGAAGGGCCTCAAGGGCGCGCACATCTCCTTCGACAAGGTCTCGGTCGGCGCCACCCATGCAGCGCTCATGGCCGCCGTCATGGCGGATGGCGACACCATCATCGAGAATGCCGCCTCCGAGCCCGAGATCGGCGATGTCGCCGAATGCCTCGTCAAGATGGGCGCGAAGATCGAGGGCATCCACAGCTCCACCCTGAAGATCAGGGGTGTCACCAGCCTGTCGGGTGCGGAGCACAGTGTCATTCCGGACCGCATCGAGACCGGCACCTATGCCATGTGCGCCGGCATGACCGGCGGCGACGTCTTGCTGAAGGACGCCAATGCCGGCCATCTCGGCGCGGTGATCGACGTCATGCGCCGCGCCGGCGTTGGCGTCGAGACCACCAACGAGGGCCTCCGCATCCACCGCAACGGCCATGCGCTGCAGCCGGTGAAGGTCGACACCGAGCCCTTCCCCGGCTTCCCGACCGATTGCCAGGCGCAGCTGATGGCGCTGATGACCATGGCGAACGGCACCTCGATGATCCGCGAGACGATCTTCGAGAACCGCTTCATGCATGTGCAGGAGCTGGCGCGGCTTGGCGCCGACATCCACCTCCATGGCGACACGGCGGAGGTGCGCGGCGTGAGGAAGCTCACCGGCGCTCCCGTCATGGCGACAGACCTCCGCGCCTCCGTCTCCCTCGTCATCGCGGGGCTCGCGGCGGAAGGCGAGACCATGATCAACCGCGTCTACCACCTCGACCGCGGCTTCGAGACGCTGGAGGAGAAGCTCCAGGCCTGCGGCGCCGACGTCACGCGCATTTCCGGCTGAGGACGCGCCATGCTGAGGCTCACGGCACTGGACGTCGAGGACCTGGCCGTCATCTCGGCACACATGCAGGACGCAGTGCTGCTGGCGGGCGACATGCGCTATGACCCGAAGCGGCGGCAGTTCGTCATCCTCGCCAACCGCTTCGCCTGGGACGAGACGGACACGCCGCAGCGCCGCCGCACCGGCCTCCACTTCGACCGCGTGCTGGCGGCCAGGACGCTCAACATGCGCCACCTGGAGAAGGACGAGGTCTTGTCGCTGCTCTCCGTCACCTTCGCGGAAAGCGATGCGCCATCGGGCGAGGTGCTGCTCACCTTCTCCGACGGCGCCACCGTGCGGCTCACGGTCGAATGCCTGGAATGCCAGATGACCGACCTGGGCCCCGCCTGGGCGGCGAAGGCCGTGCCGCAGCACCCGCTGGACGAGGACGACGCATAGCCACTGGATTGCCGCCGCGCGCCCCGGCTATTCTCACCCCATGACGGACAAGCCCAAGACACGCCTGAGCGCCGTGGAGCTCGATTCCTCGATCGGTCCCGGCCCTTCTCCGGAAGCCGAGCACGAACGCCGCGTGGCGATCTACGATCTGGTGGAGGAGAACAGCTTCTCCCTCGCCGCGCACCCCGAGGGCCCCTACCGCCTCAGGCTCTCCACCGCCGATGGCCGGCTGATCTTCGACGTGCTGAACGAGAAGGAGGAGCGCCTCACCCTGATCGGCCTTTCGATGTCGCCCTTCCGCCGCATCGTGAAGGACTATTTCATGATCTGCGAAAGCTATTACGAGGCGATCCGCACCGCGACGCCGAGCCAGATCGAGACCATCGACATGGCGAGGCGCGGGCTCCACAACGAGGGCAGCGAATTGCTGCGCGAAAGGCTCAACGGCAAGGTGGAGGTCGACTTCGACACGGCGCGCCGCCTGTTCACGCTCGTCTGCGTCCTGCACTGGCGCGGCTGACGGGCGGCGATGGCGGGAGACCTACCGAGCGCCGTCCTCTTCGCCTGCACCCAGAACGTGATCCGTTCGGTGATGGCGGCCGCCATCATGAAGCATTTCTACGGCCACCAGGTCTATGTCGCCTCCTGCGGGGTAAAGCCCGGAACACCCGATCCCTTCGTGGCGGCGGTGATGGACGAGATGGGAATCGACCTCGGCAAGCACCGCCCGCAGGGCTTCGAGGATCTCGAGGATTCGAGTTTCGACGTGGTGATCTCGCTGTCGCCCGAGGCGCACCACCGCGCACTCGAGCTTACCCGCACCATGGCGATCGAGGCCGAATACTGGCCCACCCTCGACCCCTCGATCACCGCAGGCAGCCGCGAGCAGATCCTCGACAGCTACCGCGAGGTGCGCGACCAGCTCGTCCGCCGCATCCGCAAGCGCTTCGGCTCCGTGACAGCCTCCGGGGTCTAGGCGAGCCTAGCGAAACCGCATATCCTGCCGCCATGCACACGGATCTGAAAGCGGCCGAGAACCGCCTGGCAATAAGGCTCCGCAACATCGGCCATGCCGAACCGCGGGAGATCGCCTGGGCCACGGTCTGGCTGCAGGCCTGCGGCTACACGGGCTTCAAGCTGCTGGCCGAGGCGCTGCCGGATGAGCGGAAGAGCTTGACCCTGACACGCGATGCGCTGGGAATCGACCTCCAGGAGGTCTCCTGCGCCTATCTGGCCCCCGCCATCATGGCGGACGTCAAGGCCAATGGCCGCGTCTTCCTGCGCAACGTCCGGCATGGTCTGTTCATGCTGCCCTTCGCGGTCAGGGAGAACATGGGGCTGGGCTGTCCGGTCGACCCGTCCTTCGCCATCGGCGGCGAGCGCCTCAAGAACCCCTATGCCGAGAAGCTGGCGCTCGCGGAGGCCAGCGGCATCGACGTCGACGATGGGCTGTGGGACCAGCTTCTCGATCACTGAGCGCCACCGTCTTGCCCCGCCGCCCTTTGCCAATCGGGCCCGCCGCGGCTAGATAGCGCGTCCCTCGATCAGGAGTTCCTTCATGCCCGGCCCGCTTACCGGCCTTCGCGTCCTCGACCTGAGCCGCGTCCTCGCGGGGCCCTGGGCCACGCAGATCCTCGCCGACTTCGGGGCAGAGGTGATCAAGATCGAGAAGCCGGGCGAGGGTGACGACACGCGCGGCTGGGGGCCGCCCTTCATCACCAACGCCGACGGCACGAAGGGCGACGCCGCCTAT
>JADCDC010000562.1 GCA_020252385.1 Aestuariivirga sp. | reverse complement strand
TTGCCTCCGCAATCTGGGCTCCGAAAACTGCGCCCAATACGATTGCGAGAGCAGCGACGGCTGATCGTGACAGGCGACGGGTGGTGGGCAGCAGTGAATTGGCGACGTTGGTCTTCATGGGTCTTCCTCCATAGTTGTCTTCGAAGAGTTGACTGCGTCAAAGGGGGGCCTGCCGCCCGGCGGTGCGTGCCGCGCGAAGGGATTTCGTTTGATTTGTCGAGGGTTTCTCGCCAATGGCGAGGCCGGGATGGCGATTGTCAGTCGTGCCGATCTGAGCGATAATTCTGCATGTATGATCCGTCCTGTGTTTCCGTTCAGTGCAGACAGTCTAGCAACGGGACATAAAATGCCGGCTTTGCTTGCCATAAAAGAAGCGTAAAAGACTGGCCATGCGCGACCAACCCGAGAGTGGTTTGCGAAATGAAGCCTTTCAGGAGCAACCCGCTGTTGCGGCGGCTGGCATGTTTCATCTCCGTCTGCTGGGTCCCTTCCGGCTGACCGATCATTCAGGTCAATCCATTGACATCGGCAGCAGGAAGAATCGGCTGCTGCTCGCGCTGTTGGCCTCAGCGCCTGGGCGCAGCATGACGCGTGAGGCACTGGCCGGCCTGCTCTGGGCGGAACATGGCGAAGAGCAGGCGCGAAGCAGCCTGCGTCAGGCTCTCGCCGTCTTGCGGAAGGAACTCAAGGGACAGGATTCCAGCTTCTTCGCCGCCACCGACGCCGCATTCGCCCTTCATCCCGAGCATGTGGAGATCGACACCGAGGCGCTGCTGGCCGGCGCGCGCGGAGCAACGCGCCAGTCTCTGGAGGCGGCCATGGACCTGTGGCGAGGGCCCTTCCTGGCGGACGTGAAGGCGGGTGAGCCAGAAATCGAGCAATGGCTGCGGGAGCGGCGCGAGTACTTCACCGGGAAATACATCGGGGTCATGGACCGGCTGGTGCCGCTGCTGGAGGGCCAGCGGCGTATCGAGGTTGCAAAGCAACTCGTCCAGGCGGACACGCTGCGCGAAGCCTCGCACCGGCATTTGATGGAGGCGTATCTCGCGGCCGGCGAGAGGCCCCTGGCGCTGCGGCATTACGAGAGTCTCCGCAAGCTGCTGAAGGAGGAACTGGGCGTTGAGCCCTCGTCCGAGACCCAGGCACTGCGTGAGCGCATTGTCGCCAGCCGCGTTGGCGCCGTGGACGTAAACGCGCCGCCGCAAGCTACCCCTGCCGCAATGGAGCCCACCTCCATTTCCCAACCGGCTACCGCCGCCTCAGTTTCGGGGCGCCGTAGACCCTTGGTGCTGGCCCTCGCCGCGCTGGTGCTGATCGGTGCCGCCGCGGCGGCAAGCTGGTTCCTCACCCGGCCGCCGCCGGCGCTCGCGGGTCCGCCCTCGGTCGCCGTGCTGCCGTTCCAGAGCCTGTCGGGCGATGCCGGCGACGGCCGCCTCGCCGAGGGCCTGACCATTGACACCATCACGGACCTGTCGCGCTTCCAGGATTTCCGCGTGATCGCCAAGGATACGACGGATGCCTACAAGGAAAAAGCCGTCGACATCCGCGAGCTGGGCGAGGACCTGAAGGTCAGCCACGTGCTCAAGGGCACGTTCCAGCGCGAGAACGACCATATCCGCGTCACGGCACAGCTCATCGACGCGGCAACAGGCGAGACGCTGTGGTCCGACCGTTATGACAGGGCCATCGGTGAGATCTTCGCGATCCAGAGCGACGTCGCCGATCACATCGCCAACAGCCTTGGGGGCAGGGAAGGCAAGGTCAGCGCCAGCATGCTGGCCAAGGCAAGGCGCAAGCCGCCCGGCGATCTCGGCGCCTATGAAACCTACCTCCTGGCGCAGGAGACCATGTATTCCGACCTATCCGACGAGAGCATGAAGAAGGCGCAGAAGATACTCGACGAGGTGATCGCGCGGGATCCGACCTTCGCGCGCGCCTATGTCAGGTATGCCAATGCGTTCGCCTGGCGCTTCACCTATGAGGGCGGTGCGGCGGACCTGATGCAGCAAATGGTGAACTACGCCCGCAAAGCCGTCACCCTCGACCCCGTCGATGCGGATGCTCATGCAGCACTTGGTTATTCGCTGACACTGACGGGAGATCCCAAGCGGGGCGAGTTTCACCTCGACGAGGCCTTGCGCCTCACGCCCAATGCCTTTGATGTCCTGATCTTCCACGCCTGTCTCTCCCACGCCTATGGCAAGGTGGAGAGGGGAGCGGAGGCGGCCGAGCGCGCGATCGCAATCAATCCGTCGTTCCCGAATTGGGCGGTACCTTGCCTGAGGCTCGGCTTCGTTCTGGTCGGGCGGCATGACGATGCGGTGCGCATCCAGCTGCGCCAGCCCGAGGAGCAATGGAACAGCGACGGCTTCGTGGTCATGGCTGGAAGCCTTGCGGCCCTCGGCCGGAAGGACGAGGCCGCGGCCCTCGCCAGGCGCGGCATCGAAAGGTATCCGGGCCTCCTCAGCATTGAGCGCTTCGCACTGAACCGAGGCTGGCCGCCCTATGCCTCAAAGGTCATGGTGGATCTGATGCGGCGCGCCGGCTTTCC
>JADCDC010000561.1 GCA_020252385.1 Aestuariivirga sp. | reverse complement strand
GGAGCAGAAGGAGGTCGACCTCCTGTTCCGCATCGTCCGGGACCTCAAGGACCGCGCCAGCTTCGTCTTCATCTCCCACCGGCTGGAGGAAGTGCTTGAGATATCGGACCGCGTCTATGTGATGCGGGACGGCAAGGTGGTGAAGGATCTGCCCTCGGCCGGCGCCTCGGTGAAGGAGCTGCACCAGCTCATGGTCGGCCGCCAGCTTCACCACGAATACTACCGCGAGGCGCGCCAGGCCGTGCCCTCCGCCACGGCCGTGCTCGAGGCCCAGGGCCTCAGCCGCCATGGCGCATTCCATGACGTGAGCTTCACGCTGCATGAGGGCGAGGTTTTGGGCATCGCCGGGGTGGTGGGCTCGGGCCGCGAGGACCTCGCGCGCTGCCTCGCCGGCCATGTGAGGCCGGACGCCGGCACGCTCACGATTGCCGGTGCACCCGTCCGCTTCACGGCTCCCTATGATGCAACAGCCGCGGGCGTGGGCCTCGTTCCCGCCGAGCGCAAGATCGAGGGCCTCGTCGCCCCCTTCAGCGTCGCCGAGAACATGACGCTCGCCGCACTTCCCCGTTTCGTCGCCAATGGCGCCATCCGCTTTGCCGCCGAGCAGGGCGTGGCGCGGGACTGGATCGCGCGGCTCAAGGTCAAGACGCCCTCGCCCGACACCATGGTGGGCTCGCTCTCGGGCGGCAACCAGCAGAAGGTGGTGCTCGCCAAGTGGCGGATCGCGGGGGTGAAGGTGCTGATCCTCGACCATCCAACGCGCGGCATCGACGTCGGCGCCAAGGAGGACGTCTATGACCTCATCCGGGACATGACGGCGGAAGGCCTTGCCGTCATCCTGCTGGGCGACACGCTGGAGGAGGTGATCGGCCTCTCCAACCATATTCTGGTCATGCGGGACGGTGCCATCACGGCGCGCCTCGATGCGGCGCAGGGCGCCAAGCCTGCACAAGTCGACCTACTGAGGCACATGGTGTGAGCATGACCCGGCTAAAGCTTGATACCTGGCTTCCGATCATCGTTCTGGCCGTTCTCGTCCTGGCCGTCGGCCTTTATGACCGGACCTTCTTCTCAACCAGCAACATGCTGGAGGTGACGGCGGATACCATGACGCTGTTCCTCATGGCATCCGGCGTCACGCTGGTCATCATGATGGGCGGCATCGACTTGTCCGTCCAGGCCGTCGCCTCGATGACGAGCTGCATTCTCGCGGTCTATCTCCCGCATCTGGGCTTCTTCGCCATTCCGCTTGCCGTGCTGGGCGGCATGGTCGCGGGTTTCGCAGGCGGCTATGTCTCAACACGGCTCAGGATCCCGTCCTTCATCGCGACACTCGCGGTCAGCGGTGTGGTGCTGAGTGCGGGCTATTGGTTCTCGGAGACGCGCTCCGTCAACATTCCGGGTGAACTCAGCCAGACCTATCTCTCCTGGGCCATCGGGGATTTCCTCGGCGTGCCGAATGAGATCTGGGTCGGCGCCGTCTTCCTCATCCTGCTCAGCGCCGTCCTCGGCCTCACGCCGTTCGGCCGCATCGTGCGCGGCATCGGCGCCCAGGAGCGCGCGGTCATCGCCTCCGGGATCGACGTCGACCGTGTCAAGATCGCGGCCTATACGCTGTCGGGCACCATGGCCGGCATCGCCGGGGTGGTCATGGCCGCAAGGCTCGGCTCCGGCTCGCCCACACTCGCCAATGAGTTCCTGCTCCCGGCCATCGCCTCGATCGTGGTCGGCGGCACGGCAATCACCGGCGGCGTGGGCTCCGTCTGGCGTACCTTCGTTGGTGCGCTGATCGTGCAGGTGGTCAGGATCGGCATGACCTTCATGGGCGTCTCCGTCTTCGCACAGCAGATCGTCTTCGGCCTCATCCTCGTCGCCGCCGTCGCCGTCACCATGGACCGCACCAAGGTCCTCGTCATCAAATAGGAGTGGAGAATTGACGAAGCTTGCCATGCCTTCCGCCAGCGGCATACCGCTTCTGGGCTCGGGAACCTATCCGCTTATGGGGGATGAGTGCTACCGCACCGTCCGCATGGCGCTGGACCTCGGCATCCGCCACGTCGACACAGCCCAGATGTACAGCAACGAGAAGGATGTGGGCCGTGCGCTCCGCGATTCGGGCATTGCGCGCAGCGAACTCTTCGTCGTCACCAAGGTCGATCCCGGAAATGTGGAAAGCGCACGCTTTGCCACAACGGTCGCCCGTTCGGTCGAAGATCTGGGGAGCGCGCCCGATCTCCTGCTGATCCACTGGCCTCCGGCCGAGGCCGAGTTCGACGCCGTGCTCGACCGCCTGATGGCAGAGCACCAGAAGGGCAATGCGCGCGCCATCGGTGTGAGCAACTTCTCCCCCGCCATGATGCGCCATGCGCAGAAGCGCTGTGGTGGTGCCATCGTCAACAACCAGGTCGAATTCCATCCGCTGCTTGACCAGTCCGCCGTGCTCGCCACGGCGCGCGAACTCAACATTGCGGTCTCCGCCTATTCGCCGCTGGCACGGGGCGCGGCGCTCAAGCCGTCGGCCATCGCGTCCATCGCCAGCCGCATCGGCCGCCCGGCATCGGAGGTGGTGCTGCGCTGGATCTTGCAGCAGGGCGTCATCGCCATCCCGATGACCACCAAACGCGACAATCTCCTCTCGAACATCCGCGCCCTCGATTTCGTACTTTCGGATGAGGACATGGCCACGATCTCGGCCCTCGGCACGAGGCAGGGCCGCACCATCAACCCGAGCTGGATGGCGGGACGCTGGGAGCCGTGAGCTAGGTCGCAGACGCCAATCTCTCTGCGCACACGGCAAGCGTCTCGTCCATCGGCCGCTTCCACCAGTTCTGCGCGGAGAAGATCTCGACTTCGGTGAAACCCGCGAACCCGGCCTCCTCCACCATGGCGCGGATACGGGGAACATCGATCACCCCGTCGCCCATCATGCCGCGGTCGTTCAGCACATCCGCAGTCGGCACCAGCCAGTCGCAGACGTGGAAGCCGAGGATGCGTCCCCACGCCCGCGCGATGTCACGCGCGAGGTTCGGGTCCCACCACAGGTGATAGACGTCGAGGCAAAGGCCGAGCCAGGGATCGGCGGCAGCGCCCTCGACGGTCTCGCACATGTCGATCGCCTCGGAGAGCAGCGACAGGCAGGAACGGTCCGCCGCATAGACCGGGTGCAACGGCTCAAGCGCCAGGCGCACCCCGCAGGATTTCGCGTGGCGGAGCAGCAGCCCGGTCGCCTCCGCCACCTGGGCGCGGGCGGCGGCGATGTCCTTCGACCCGGCGGGAAGCCCTCCCACCACCATGACGAAGCTCTTTGCGCCCAGAACACCCGCATCGGCGATGGCGCGCCGGTTGGCCTCGACATTCGCCGCGAAACCCGCCTTGTCGGCGGCCGGAATGTAAGTGCTGCGGCAGTAGCCGGGAACAGCGAGGCCTGCATCTCGGATGTGGCGTGCTATCGCCGCCACGTCATGGCTCTCGACCTCGCGCCGCCACGGCGCTATGGCGCCGAAACCGGCGCGCGCTACGGCTTCGATCACCTCGCCGATCGGCGCCTGGAAGCCGAGTGTCGCCGTGTTGATGGCGCAGTCCGCGGGCGACAGCGTCCGCATCACGTCCCGTAGACCGAAAGCAGCTTCTTCATGCGCTTCACGGCAAGCTCCGGATCGTGGAGCAATCGCGCCTCGTCAGCCAACTTGAAGATGTCGATGAAATAGGGCAGGGGCCGCATGGCCTGCGCACCGTTCACCATCACGAAGTGATCCTGGTGGCCATTGAGCCAGGCGAGGAACACGATCCCGGTCTTATAATACTGCGTGGGCGCGCGGAAGATCAGCCGCGACAGTGGCACGGTCGGCGCCATCAGCTTCTCATATTTCTTCATGTCGCCCTTTGCCAGGGCTGCAAGCGCTGCCGAGGCCGCGGGTGCGATGGCATCGAAGATGCCGAGCAGGGCGTGGGAGTATCCCTTCTCGTCGCCCGCGATCAGGGCGGGGTAGTTGAAGTCGTCACCGGTGTACATCTTGACGGTGCCGGGCAGGCGCCGCCGCATGGTGATCTCCTTGCCGTCGTCGAGGAGCGAGATCTTGATGCCATCGACCTTCGCCACATTTGCCGCGATCGCCGCAAGGCAGGTCTCCATGGCGGGCTTGAAGGCGGTGCTGCCCCAGTAGCCCTTGAGTGCGGGGTCGAACATCTCGCCCAGCCAGTGCAGGATCACGGGATGCTCGGCCTCGGAAAGCACGCGGCTATAGACCTTCACATAGTCGTCGGGCGACTTCGCCACGCGCACAAGCGCGCGGCTGGCCATCAGGATGATGCGGCCTCCGAGCTTCTGGATGGCTTCGAGCTGCTCGAGATAGGCCTTGACTACGTCATCGAGGTTGCGCGCCTCGTTGGGCGGCAGCTGGTCCGTGCCGCAGCCTGAATAGATCAGGTCCTTGCGCGGGCCCGCATCGGCGAGCGAACGCTTGATCAGCTCCAGCGCACTCGCCCAGTCGAGGCCCATGCCGCGCTGCGAGGTGTCCATCGCCTCGGCGATGCCGAAGCCGAGATCGAGGAGATGGCGGCGATAGGCCAGCGTCCTGTCCCAGTCGATGGCGGGCGGGCCTGAGGGATCGGACGCGCTCAGTGCGTCCGCCACGACATGCGCGGCGGCGAAGGCCACGCGGTTGAAGGGGGACTTGGGCTTGCGGGGCGCGAGGGGGTCTGCGCGCAATGTGTAGGCGCCGTCCGGAAATCTGATCTTCATCTGTCAGTACCTCACGCTCAGCAGGCCGCCATCGGCCTGGATGATCTGGCCGGACGTATAGGGCAGGAGGCCCGCCGCCAGCGTCGCCGCGATGCGCCCGACCTCGCCCGGCGTCCCGAAGCGCTTGATGACGGTGAGGCCGCCCTCGATCAGCGCATCGTATTTCGCCTTGGAAGGTGCCGTCATGTCCGTCTCGATGAAGCCGGGCTGGATTTCATAGACGCCGATCCCGTCATTCGAGAGCCGGGCCGCGAACAGCTTGGTGATCATCGAGGCGCCGGCCTTCGACACGCAATACTCCCCGCGCGCGATCGAGGGCGCCACGGCATTGGCCGACGTCACGGTGACGATGCTGCGGTGACCCGTCTTACCATTCGCCAGCACGCGCCTGGCGAAAGCCTGCGTGAGGAAGAAGGTGCCCCGCGTGTTGATGGCGAGGCAGCGGTCATAGCTCTCCGCCGTGACGTCGAGAAGATCGCCCCGGCTCAGCACCGAGACGCCGGCATTGTTGATGAGCGTGGTGAGCGGCCCCAGTGCCGCTTCGGCCTCGTCGAGCAGGCGGTCGTGCGCCGCGATGTCGCCGATGTCGGCGGTGATGGCGGCCGACTTCCGGCCAAGCGACCTGATCTCCGCCGCCACGGCGGAGAGCTCATCCGACTGGACGACATCCGCCACCGCGACGTCGAAGCCCTGTTCCGCCAGCGCCAGCGCGATGGCCTTGCCGATGCCGCGCCGGCCTCCGGTCACGAGTGCTGCCTGTGTCATTCCTCCGCCTCTATTCTCGCAAGCGTCTCCGGCGTGCAGATCACACGCAGGATCGTCCTGATGTTGAAGTCCAGCCGCGCATTCAGGGCCTTCTCGCTCATCAGGTCGCGCTCGAACACGATCGATCCGGTGAAGCGGTTGGTGAGATAGTAGTAGTTGATGGCGGCGATGGTGATGTTGACCTGCACCGCGTCGAGGTCGGCGCGGAACAGCCCGGCCTTGGCGCCCCGCTCCAGCAACTGGCGCATGCGGGCGGCGAATGGACGGCTC
>JADCDC010000560.1 GCA_020252385.1 Aestuariivirga sp. | reverse complement strand
GTGCTCTTCCGATCTCGGTCTCCTGGATCACCGAAGGGGTGGAGGGCGAGATCATCGGCGACCAGGGCCTCGCCTATGGCGCCGCGGCGGGAATCGAGCTCGACCGTTACGACCTCAAGCTCGGAACGCCGCCGCACACCAGGATCATCGCCTCCTCAGGCGGCCATTCCGACAATTACGTGCTGGTCACCGAGGAACTGCTCTACGCCTATGCAGGCCTCGTGGGCTCGCTCGATTACCGCATCCGCGGCGACATGATCTATTTCCCCGCCCCCAATGATGGCGCGGTCTTCGCCACCGGCTCGATCGGCTACGGCCAGGCGCTTCCCGCCAACAATTTCGACAACAGCGCCTCGAAGGTTCTCCAGAACGTGGTCGACGCCTTCCTGAAGCGCGGCAAGCTGCCGGGCGGGCACTGGACCGTCGACGAGAAGCAGTGGCGCTGACAGCCTCGCTCCCGGCAGGAGGCGGCAATGGGAAAAGGAACTGCCCATCGGCCGCTTCGGCGAAGCGGGCGAGGCTCTAGCGCCCCAGCGCCTCGATCACCAGTTCGGCCGCGGCCGTTCCCGAATACTGCTGCTGCCCGGTGATCAGGTTTCCATCGCGGATGGCGAAGGGCTTGAACATGCCGGACACGATGAAGTTCGTATCCGCCAGCGTCCTCGCCTCCTCCTCGATCCAGAAGGGCTGGATGCGCTTGCCCACGAAGCTGTCGGCGAAGGCCTCCTCGCTGTTGGCGAAGCCCGTCCAGGTCCTGCCCTTCACAAGAAGATCGCCGTTGGAAAGCCTGGTTTTCAAGAGGATGCAGGTTCCATGGCAGATGACGCCGATGACCTTGCCGGCCTCATGGGCGCGCGCCACGAAGGCGTGAAGCTCCGCATCGTCGATCATCGTCACCATGGGAGACTGTCCCCCCGTCACGAAGATCGCGTCATAATCCGCAAGCGCCACCTGGGCGATCGGCTTCGTGCCCTTGAGAAGTGCGGCATACGTCTGTGACGTCTTGAAGCCGAGCGAGATCAGGTCATGGGCGGAATAGCCGCTGGCGTCCTCGGGGTCGGAATATCCGTCGGCCATGAGGTCGCCGCCCCGGGGGCTCGCGATGTCGACGTCATATCCCGCTTCGCTGAAGGTCCAGTAGGGGTGGGTGAGTTCCGACCACCAGAAGCCCACGGGCCAGCCCGTGGTGGGCGAGATGCCGGGGTTGGCGGCGATCATCAGCACTTTCTTCCTGCTGTGGCGGTCAATGGCGGCGGACATCGGTCATTCCTTTCGGTTGGCAATGGTCGGGGAAAGTGTCGATCGGCGGGCTAGCCCTCAACCGCCGCAAGGGCCCAGTTGCGCCCCTTGCCGCGGAACAGGGCCTGGTTGATCCACACCATGGCGAGGGGTTCCAGAAGCCGCGCCTTCCGAAGTCCGCCGGCATCCAGTGCCTCGAAGCCCAGATCGTGGAGGAGTGCCGCGGCCTCGGCCTTGGCCTTCTCGCTGTCGCCTGCCATGAACATCGAAGGCCGGTGGGGAAGATGCGCGTTCCGCGCCATGATCTCCGCACCCACCTGGTGCAGCGTCTTCACCACATGCGCGTCGGGCAGCCAGCGCGCCACCATCTCAGCACCGCTCGTGCTGTGCCCGATGGTCAGGCCAAGCGCGCCCTCCACCATGCCGAGCGGGTTCATGCAGTCGATCACGGTCTTGCCGGCAAGCGAGCCCAGTCCCTTCACCGCCGCCTCCGCCACGTCCCAGGGCAGCGCGAGGATGATGAGGTCCGCAGCGCCCGCGGCGGCCTCGGGCAGGGCCAGCCCTGCGCCCACCTCCGCGGCCAGCGCCTGAACTCCGGCCTCCTGCGGCTTGCGCGCGCCCAGCGTCACCTCATGGCCCTTGCCCCTGAGGCCGCGGGCGATGGCGCTGCCCACAGTGCCGGTCCCGATGATCGCGATCCGCATCGTCTCGTTTCTCCTTGCTTCGGTCGTCGGCAAGGAGATATCGGTCACATGAAAGAAATGAAAACGATAAAGCCTCATGTCTGACTTAAGCATATCCGAACTCAGGCGGCTGGACCTCACGCTGCTGCTCGTCTTCCTCGGGCTCCTGCGGCACCGCAAGGCGCTGGACGTAGCCTCGGAACTGGGGCTCACGCAGTCGGCGATCAGCCAGGCCGTGAAGCGCCTGCGCGACATCTTCGGCGACCAGCTCTTCCTGCGGCGCCCCCATGGCATGGAACCCACGGCAACCGCGCTGGCGCTCGAAGGGCCCGTGGCGCGCGCGGTGGAGGCGCTGCGCGGCGCACTGGGTGCCGCACGCGCCTTCGAGCCCCACACGGCCTCGGGCCATCTGCGCATCGCCGCGCTTGATGCCGAACAGACGGTGGTGATACCGCCGCTCGCGGCGCGGCTGCGCAGCCTTGCACCCGGTCTCGTTCTCTCCGTGCTGCCGCTCGGCCGGCGCATGGCCATGGAGGCACTCGCCGAGGGCCGCGCCGATCTGGCGCTCGGCTATGTCTGGGATGTGCCAGACGCGATCTCCGCCGAAAGGCTCTATGAGG
>JADCDC010000056.1 GCA_020252385.1 Aestuariivirga sp. | reverse complement strand
GCTCGGCCTCAATCCGAGGAGCTTCGCGATAATGATCGCCATCGCCGCCAGCTGCTCCTACCTGACGCCGCTCGAGCCCTCGAGCCTCATGGTCTATGGCCCGGGGCGCTACCGCTTCATGGATTTCGTGAAGGTGGGCTTTCCGCTCACCTTCCTGATCTTCGCGCTCGCCATCCTGCTGGTGCCGGTGTTCTGGCCGCTGCGGCCCTGAGCCGTCACCTCAGTCCAAGCAGCGAGAGAACGGCGATCACCACGACGACCAGTCCCACGATGTAGATGATGGAGTTCATTGACCTCTCCCATATCCGGCTTGTTTGCTGCGGGAGAAACCAGAGCCGTGCGGAAAAGTTCCGGATTCACGCTCAGCCCTTGCGCGAATGGTCCGGAACGCCGCAGGATCAGAGATTGAGCGTCTGGCGGGTGAGCGGAAGCTCCTGCCAGGGATCCTCCTTCAGCTTCGACAGGCGTTGGCGCGCATTGGCGAGCGTGTAGTGCGCGGGGCCAGGAAGTGCGGAGAGCTCGCTCCAGTCCACCGGCATGGCGACGGGTGCTCCGGCGCGGGCCCGTGTGGAATAGGGCGCCACCGCCGTGGCGCCGCGGCCATTGCGCAGATAGTCGATGAAGATGCGGCCGCTGCGGCGGTTCTTCGCCATGCTGGCGACGTAGCGCCGTGGCGTGTCGGCGGCCATCTGCTGGGCCACGGCCCGGGTGAAGGCCTTGGCGGTCTCCCAGTCGAGCGAAGGTTCGAGGGGCACCGTCACGTGCAGGCCCTTGCCGCCCGAGGTCTTGACGAAGGACGAAAGCCCGAACTTGGTGAGCCTGTTGCGCAATTCGCGCGCGGCCTCCCTGATGTCGTCCCAGGTGACGCCCTCGCCAGGATCGAGATCGAAGATCAGCCGGTCCGGCCGCTCGATGTCCTCGCTGCGGGAGCCCCAGACGTGGATTTCGAGAACATTCGCCTGCACCAGCGCCAGGATGCCGTCGAGTCCGCCAAGCGCCATCATCGGCTTCTCGTCACCCGTATCGACGAGGCGGATCGCCGGGTCGAGGCCCATCCAGGCATGCTTGGCGAAGAAGCACTTGCCAGCCGTGCCACCGGGGCAGCGCAGCAGGCTCAGCACGCGGTTTTCGACATGCGGCAGGATCCAGGGCGCGATGGCGCTGTAATAGTCGCCGAGATCCTGCTTGGTGACGCCTGCGTCCTCCCACAGCACGCGCTCAGGGTGCGTGAAGGAAAACCGCGCCTTGGCCGGCGCGGCAGGACGCTGCGGCGCTTCGTGCTGGGGAATGAAGGCCGCCTCGCGCTCGAGCCCCACTTCATTCGCAGGCTTGTCCTCGCGCAGGCCCGCATAGGCGGCCTGGCGCAGCAGGCCGTCAGCGGTGCGGCCGCGGTACTCGATCTCGGCCACCGCCTCGGGCCTCACCCAGACCACGCCGCGCGCCGCCGGGCGCGAGACCGTGTTGCCGAATTTCGGGCGCGGTGCCTCACGCGGCGAGAGCAGGTCGAACAGGGCCGCAGCCTCGCTGGCCGAAAAGCCCGTGCCGGCGCGGCCCGCATGCATCAGGCGGCCGCCCTCATAGTAGCCGAGCACCAGCGAGCCCACGGCGTTCCTGCGGTCGCTCGCCGGCAGGAAGCCCACCACCACGAATTCCTGGCGCAGCATGCACTTGGATTTCACCCACTGCTCGCCGCGGCCCGACACATAGGGAAGGTCCTTCCGCTTCGAGACGATGCCCTCGAGGCCGAGGCGGCAGGCCTCGCCCAATATGTCCTCGCCCGTCGCATCGATGTGATCGTTGAAGCGCAGCGCGAAGCTTGTGGGTGCGCGCGCGATCACCTCGCGCAGCAGCCGCTTGCGCTCGCCAAGCGGCACCCCGCGCAGGTCCACCCCGTCGAGATGGAGAAGATCGAAGACGAAATAGACCATGCGGTCGTGCCGTCCCGCCTTGAGGTCGGACTGGAGCGCGCTGAAGGAGCCATGGCCCCCCGCATCCTCGGACACGATCTCGCCATCGATCAGCGCCGCCTTGAGGGACAGCGCCTTCAGCGCATCGGCGACCGCCGGAAAGCGCCTGGTCCAGTCCAGCCCCTTGCGCGTCAGGAGCTTCGGCTTGCCGCCGTCGATCCGCGCCTCGATGCGGTAGCCATCGTGCTTGATCTCGTGGATCCACTGCTCGCCCTGAGGCGGGCGCGGCGCCAGCACCGCAAGGCTCGGCGCGACGAAGGGCGGCAAGATCGCCTTCCTGGCCCCTGGCAGCTTCGCCAGTTCCGATGGCTTCGCCGCGGCCGGCTTCCTGGCGCGCGCCCTGTGGTCGGCGCGGAGCACGCCCCCGCCCGCCAGCTCCTCGTTGCTGCGTCCGGAGATCACCGACGTCATCTCCTGCTCCACCGGCTCCGCCGCGCCGGGTTTCAGCGCATGCGCGTCGCTGCGCTTAATGAGGAGCCAGTTGTGGCGGTTCCCCTCGTCCTTCATGCGCACCAGCGAGAAGGCGCCCTTGAGCCGCTCGCCCTTGAGCGTGAAGGTGAGGCGGCCCTTCGCAAGCTCCTCGCGCGCGTCGCCCTCCGCCTCCCACTGCCCACGGTCCCACACGATCATGGTGCCGCCGCCATATTCGCCCTTGGGGATGACGCCCTCCCAGCTCCTGTAGGCCATCGGATGGTCCTCGGTCTCGACTGCAAGACGGCGCACCCCGGCGCGCATGCTGGGTCCGCGTGTCACGGCCCAGCTCTTCAGCACGCCGTCGAGTTCGAGCCTGAGGTCGAAGTGCAGCCGCCGCGCGGCATGCTTCTGCACGACGAAGGAAAGTTTCGCGGCGCGGCGCGGGGCGGCTGCGGGGCCGGGCTCCGATGTGCGCGTGAAGTCGCGCTTGCCCGCGTAGCCCTGCAGTGCCGCGGAACCCTTCTTGCGCGTGCCGGAACGGGTGGCGGCTCTTGCGGCCATGGCTTTCTCCTTGGCCTGCGTGGCGTCGAGCAGAATGCAGCCTGCCGGGGCGCGGTTCCCCGGCCCTGCCGCGGCCACCGGGAACCAAACCCCATGCCGGGGATTTCGTCAGCAACTGCCCAGCCAACCGAAGGAGTTTTCGCATGGCCATGTCTCCCGGATCAAGGCGCCCGGACGCGCCCCTCAACCCCGCCGAGGGGAACCCGATGCAGGAGCCCCTGGGCTCCATGGACCGTCCCATCCCCCGCACCAGCGACGACAATGACATGAACCTCGCCTCCAATGGCGCAGGCCGCCGTGCCGGAAACCTGGGCAGGACCGGCAGCGCCGGCGCGCGGGGCCGCGGCTTCACCACGACCTTCGCCGTCGTCGCCGCCATTCTCGTCGCGGCCTTCCTGGTGGCGCTCTACCTCGGTTCGGAGCGTTACAACCAGGCGACCGCCCCGTCCGACAGCCAGGCCCCGGTCGCAGACACCACGCCGGGTGCGGCACCTGCTGGAGATACCACCGGCAGCACGACGCCGGCCGCACCGGGCAGCGGAACCGGCGCCCCGCCGCCCGCGAATCCGTAATGTGCGACTACAGCCTCGAGCGCCAGAAGAGCCGGCCCGCCGCTGCGGGTGACAGGCTGGTGGTAACGTCCTTCCCCGGCTCCTCGACCCACGGCTTCCGCGCCGTGGGCGAGGCCGATGTCGCGGTCTGCCTCAGGCCCGGCACGGAACTGGCGTTCGACGCGCCCGTGGCCCTCCGCGGCTTCTTCCGCTTCCTGCTCGACCAGCGCCGCCAGAGTTGCCTCACGGCGCGCTTCCGCGAGGTGAACGAGGGCAACCCTCTCCTCCACCACGATGCGCTGGAATTCGGCAATGGCCAGATCGTGCTGCTGACCAGTCTCCGCAAGGGCCAGTTCGCCAGCGTGATCCAGCTTCCCGCCGAAAGGTGCTCCACCGCCATGATGGCGAGATCGTCGGCTCCTGAGCTTGCCGCAGGAACTTCGGACCTTCGCCCCAGTTCTCTCCACGACACATGACAAGGAGAGTGACATGACTGTGAAGACCCTGAACGACCTGTTCCTCGAGACCCTGAAGGATCTCTATTACGTCGAGAAGAAGCTGGTGAAGACGCTGCCGAAGCTCGCGAAGAAGGCGACCTCGCCCGAGCTGAAGCAGGCGATGGAAGATCACCTTGAGGAAACCGAAACCCATGTGCAGCGGCTGGAACAGATCTTCGAGATGCTGGACCAGCGCGCCTCGGCCAAGACCTGCGAGGCCCTCGAAGGCCTGATCCGGGAGGCCGATGAGGTGACGGGCGAGATCGAGGACGACCATACCATGGACGCCGCCCTGATCTCGTCTGCCCAGACGGTGGAGCATTACGAAATCGCCCGCTATGGCACGCTCGCCTGCTGGGCGGCCGAGATCGGCAACACCGACATCGCCGAACTTCTCGAGCAGACGCTGGAGGAGGAAAAGTCCGCCGACGAGAAGCTCAGCATGATCGCCGAGGACCAGATCAACCAGCGCGCCGCCGCCTGAGCGCTGAATCGCACTCCACCACCCCCTTTCTATTCCTTGCCCCCACGC
This sequence comes from Aestuariivirga sp., assembly GCA_020252385.1. Lineage (GTDB taxonomy): Bacteria > Pseudomonadota > Alphaproteobacteria > Rhizobiales > Aestuariivirgaceae > Aestuariivirga. The sequence continues at coordinate 2,092 of JADCDC010000056.1, read as the reverse complement.
ATGTGGGGGAGAGGACAGGGTGAGGGGGTGGTGCCGCTTGCGCTGACGCCCCCCAAGCTTGACGTATCATCCTGCCTTCCTATAGTCCGCAGCCGTCAATCGGGCGGACCGGACGTGAGCCTTCTGCAGATCGAGAGCGATGCGCTGGCCGTCAGCGTCAACCCCGGCGTCGGCGGCACGATCACCGATGTGCGCCATCGCGCCAGCGGCCTCTCCGTGCTGGGCCGCGTGCCGTGGAACTGCGAAGACTCACCCCTTCCCTCCCTCGCCGCGCGCGACGAGCCCGAATGGCTGACGCGCTACACCGGCGGCTGGCCCCTGCTCTTCCCCAATGCCGGCGATGCCGCGACCGTCGATGGCGTGTTCCACGGCTTTCACGGCGAGGCCTCGATCGCGCCATGGCATGTCGTGGAGCAGCGCGCGGACGCTCTCGTGCTGGAACGGCGCTTCGCCGTCATCCCGGCCCTCATGCGCAGGACCATGACGGTCGACGGCGACACGCTCACGATGGCCGAGGAGGTGACCCTCGAAACGCCCTCGCCCGCCGACGTCATGTGGGGCCATCACCCGAGCTTCGGCAGCGATCTGCTCGATGGCCCCTTCGAGATCACCTGCGGCGCCACGGACGTGCGCGTCGAACCGCTCTATGATCCTCCGGCGAACCCGCTCCGCCCCGGCGCCACCGGACGCTGGCCCACCGTCGCCGGCAAGGATGCCGTGAGCGACCTCCGCCGCCCGCTCGCTCCCTGCGCCTCGCTCGCCTATCTCGAGGGCTTCGACCAACCGTGGGCCGCCATCCGCCGTCTCGACGATGCGGTGGCCATCGTCCTCACCTGGGACGGCGCGCGCTTTCCCTGCGCCTGGCTGTGGTGCGAGCTTTGCGGCACGCGCGATGAACCCTGGGGCGGCCGCACCCGTCTCGTCGCCATCGAACCCAACACCACCGCCTGCAGCCTCGGCCTCAACGAGGCGCGCCGGCGCGGGTTGCCGCTGCTCCGCCTCCTGCCGGGGAAGGCCTACAGCGCCTCGATCGCACTCCGCGTCTTCACCCCCTCGGGCCCCATCACCACACCAGAAACAGCGAGACCATCATGAGCATCGACGCCGTCGACTTCTTCTATCTTTCCATGCCCAAGGTCGAGAACATCGGCGATGGCAGCCAGGATGCGCTCGTCGTGCGCGTCAGTGCCGATGGCGTGGAGGGCTGGGGCGAATGCGAGGCCTCGCCGCTCGTCTCGATCGCGGCCTTCGTGACGCCCATGTCGCACGGCGCCTGCAAGCCGGTGCGTGACGTGGTGCTCGGCAGGAAGATCGAGAGCCCGGCCGACATTGCCGCCATGAGTGCCGCGGTCGAGATGGAGTGCATGGATCTCCTGCAGGCCGCCCACACCTTCTCCGGAATCGAGATGGCGTTGTGGGACCTCCTCGGCAGGAAGCGGAACGCCCCCGTCTACGAACTGCTCGGCTACCGCAAGGCCTATCCCAAGCTTCCCTATGCCTCGCAGCTCTTCGGCGACACGCCGCAGGAGACGCTGGCCGGCTGCCGCCGCGCGCGCGAGGCGGGCTACCGCGCGGTCAAATGCGGCTGGGGACCCTTCGGCCGCGGATCGCTCAAGGACGACCGCGATCACCTGCAGGCGGCGCGCGAGGGGATCGGCCGGGACGGCACGCTGCTGATCGACGCGGGCCAGATCTTCCGCGAGGACGTCGCCGCCGCGGCGGAGCGCACTCCGCTCCTCGAGGAGGTCGATACCGTGTGGTTCGAGGAACCCTTCCTCGGCGGCGCCTATGCTTCCTATGCCGGGCTTGCGGCGAAGAGCGGCAAGGTGCGGCTGGCGGGCGGCGAGGCGTCGCACAACTTCCACATGGCACAGCAGCTCATCGATTATGGCAAGGTCGGCTTCGTGCAGATCGACTGCGGCCGCATCGGCGGCATCGGGCCTGCGAAGCGGACGGCGGATTATGCGGCGGCCAGGGGTGTCACCTATGTGAACCACACCTTCACCTCGCACCTCGCCCTCTGCGCCTCGCTGCAGCCCTATGCCGGTCTCGAGGGTCACCGCATCTGCGACTATCCCTTCGCGCCGAAGTC
>JADCDC010000559.1 GCA_020252385.1 Aestuariivirga sp. | reverse complement strand
GCACGAGCAGCGGGCTTTCCCCGCCCACGAGGCCGATCAGCTCCGTGGCGAGGTAGCGTCCCGTTCCCGTCGCCTCCATGGCCGCGCCGAGCGAGAGCAGGGCGCCGATCAGGATCAGGACCTTCCATTCCACGCGCCGATAGGCATCCTCTGGCGCGATGCAGCCCGTGAGCAGCATGAGGAAGGCCCCGCCCAGTGCCGCCACCGGCATGGCGACGAGGTTGAAGGTGATGGCCAGCAGCGCTGCGGCGAAGATCGAAACGGCCAGCGCCGCATGCGAGGTGCGCAGCCGCTCCGTATCGACGCCGCCGAAGATGTTGAAGAGGTTGCCGCGCTCCAGCTCCTTCACGTCCTCGGGCTTGCCCTGCAGCAGCAGCACGTCGCCAAGCCGCATGCGGATCCGGCTCAGCCGGCGCGGCATGCGGAAGCCCGCGCGGTTCAGCCCCAGCACCTTGAGCCCGTAGCGCTCGTAGAACTCGGCACTCTTGAGCGTATGCCCGATCAGGGGCGAGTCCGGCATCAGCACGCCCTCGACGATCGCGGTCTCCTGTTTCTCTTCCTCCTCCGGCGGGTCAGCGGCGAGGTGCAGATCGGCCTTGAGTTCGAGCCCCGCCATGTCCTTCACGCGGAGGAGGTCACGGCGGCGGCCCTCGACGACGATCACGTCGCCTGCCGCCAGTTGAGCCTCCGCCTTGCCGGTCACCGGCTTTCCGCCGCGCAGCAGGCGCATGATGCGAAAGCCGGCTTCCTGGCCGATGGGCGATTCCGCAAGCGTGAGGCCGATCAGGGGTGACTCCTCCGCAACCACGAGATCGGCAGCATAGTCGCGGTTTCCGCCGACCTCGGCTGATTGCACGGCGTCGCGCGCGCGGTCGGGCATCAGCCTGATCCCGAGGGTGAGCATGTAGGCGATGCCGAGAACCGCGATGGGGATGCCCGCGGGCGCCAGCTCGAACATGCCCATGGGCGCCTCTCCGCCCCGCACCAGCAGTTCGCTGATGACGATGTTGGTCGAGGTGCTGATGAGCGACACCGAGCTCGTCAGGATCGAGGCGAAGGCCAGCGGCAGCAGGAGCCGCGACGGGCTGGAGCCGATCCGCGAGGCGATGCCGAGCACCACGGGAATGAAGAAGGCGGTGGCGGCGGTGTTGCTGATGAAGGCGGACAGCAGCGACACCGAGACCATCACCACCGCAAGCAGCAGGAAGGGACGGTTTCCCGCATGCGTCAGGATGGAGCGGCCGACGCTGTCGACGATGCCCGTGTGGGAAAGTGCGGCGGTCATGATGAAGAAGCCGAGGATCATCACCACCGTGCCGCTGCCGAAGCCCGAGAGGGCCTGTTCCGCCGGAACGAGGCCGGTCACGATGACCGCCAGCAAGACGCCCAGCGCCACCACATCCGCCGGAAAGCGGTCCCACGAGAACAGGACGATCGCCACCGCCAGGATGGCGAGGCAGATCATGATGTCGCTGGTCATGACTGAATGTCTCCCCTGAGGGCGCGCTGCGGCGCCTTCGGCCACAAACGGAGGCCTCGCGGGGTGGTTCCGCCGTCTGCGCGCCGGTTCGGAACAATTCCTTCGGCGTCAAGTTATTGCCGCGCGTTCTTGTACGCGTTTGAGGAGGATCGAGAGTCATGGCGACAGCGTCCCAGTTCCGCGCCCGCAGCCGCTCCCGCAATGAGAGCGAGCGCGAGGGGCCGGCCTTCCTTGACGATCTCCTGGCGATGGCGGGAAGCCTCGCCAACAGCCGCAAGGAATATGCCGCGGCCCAGCTCGAGAGCCTGGCGGACTCCGTGCGCCAGTTCAGCGAGGTGATGCCCGCACTTCCCACCATGAGGGCCTATGCCGACACGGCCGCCGACAGCCTCGAGGAGCTCGCCAGTTACGTGGTCGAGAGCGATCTTTCCGAGATGGTCTCGGATGCGCGTGAATTCTCGCGGCGGCATCCGCTGGCGACCTTCGGCGGCAGCATCGCCGCGGGACTCGTCATCACCCAGATCGTGCAGTCGCGCGCCCAGTCGCTGCGCGAGGGCATGGAGAACAGAAAGCCGCGCCCGCGCACGGGCGCGAAACGCCAGCGCCCCGCAGCCGCGGTGCGTCAACAGATCGAAAAGGACGCCAGCGAATGACGCGGTGATTGACGAGATTTTTCCCCGGGCAGTGTCTCCCTCCCCCAAACTTGCTGCCTGCACCTCAGGGCCCCGCCAACGCGGGGCCTCTCTTTTCGGAGCGCATGGGCCGCCGATGTCGCCAACCGGAACAAAGCGCGGCGCGATGCGTTGCAACCAGCGACACACACAACCCGGCCAAGTGACGCGGCGCGAACGAAACCGGCAATCGGGCCTTCCATGCTCAAGCAAACTGACGAGATGCAACAGGCCAATCGACCCGAGATCAGGCAGGTTCTGGACCGGCTGTCCGCCGATGGCTACGGCTGGGCGGAGGCGGAACTCGCCATGGCGCGCGCCGAACTCAGCGAGTTGAAGTCGAAAGTCATCCGCGCCGCCGTCTTCGCCATCTTAGGATTCGCCGCGGTGTTCTGCGCGCTCGTCGTATTCTCCCAGGCAGGCATCGCCTTCCTCACGCCCCATGTCGACGGAGCGGGCGTAGCGGCACTCATCGTGGGCGGCGTGCTGCTGCTCCTGGTCATGGTGTCCTTCTTCGTGATGAGGAGCGCATTCGACTGGCGCACCGAGAGCATCTTCTTCCGCTGGCTTGGGCGGCGGCCCGGCGACGGACGGCGCTCATGACACGCAGCTTTGACGATGCGGTCGCAAACGTCAGGGCACGGCGCGAGGCGCTGAAGGCGACACTCGGCGAGGCGAGGACGCGGCTCAGCCCGCCGCAGCTTGCCGAGGATGCGCTGAGCCTCGTTGATCCCGAACTCGCACTGCTCGGCCGCTTCAAGGCGCGCGTCGAGAACAACAGGCTTCTCAGTCTTGCCGTCCTGGCAGGAGTGGGCTGGCTCGTCGGGGCACCCCGACATCACCACGGCGAAACGCTCGGCGCGGGGGAAGCCGGCACCCCACCACCCAGAGTTCACTTGAAGGAGAAAGACGATGACAGCGGACAAATCCATGGAGAGCACCGGTCAGGAACTGGAGCAGGGCGCGCGGAAGACGGCCGCCCGGAAGAGCCCGAGGAAGCGCCCGTCAAGCGGCGCGGCCGCAAAGCGAAGCGGGACAGCGGCCGCGCGCCGCTCAAGCGCCAGCCGGAGCAGCCAGTCGGAGAGCGCAGCGAAGCCGCGGAGCAGCCGCAGCAGGAGGACGAGCAGCGGACGCAGCAGCCGCAAGTCCGCTAGCGGCAGTGCGAGCGGCATCGCCTCCCGCTTCCTGTCGCGCGGGCGGAAGGCCGCGGGCAACGCCTATGATTGGGCAACCGAGGGCGCCAGCCGCGCCATTCCGCTGGCCAGCCGCAGCATGCCGGACCAGCGCATGGTGCAGCGCCTCGTCGACCAGCGGCCCTACATGCTGGGCGCGCTCGGCCTCGGCATCGGCGCCATGATCGGCCTGATGCTGCCGAGCCCGCTCTTCTCGCACAGCGGCGCGTCCACACGCGGCGGCAGCAGAAGCCGCCGCTAGCGCTACCGTTGCGATGGGCCCTGATCCGCCCCGGCTTGGCCGGGGCGGATCGGTTGCCATTGGTCCATCCGCCATGCCGCGCCGTAAGAGAGGCATGGGTCGATCGCCGGTTGTCGGCGGGGACGGCTCCTGCTACAGACGGTGACAGACACGGTGGATCGGATGGCCATGGACAAACCCACAGGGGGCAAGCAAGACGGTGTCGCCGCCCCGGTATCCTCCCGCATCCGGGCGCGCATCGAAAAGGCCAACAGGCGCTATCACGCCAACGACAACATCTCGGCCTTCATCGAGCCGGGTGAGCTCGAGGCGTTGCTGGATGAAGTGGCCGGCAAGATGCAGGGCGTGCTGGAAAGCCTGGTGATCGACGTCGAGCGCGATCACAACACCCGCGACACGGCGCGGCGGGTGGCCAAGATGTATCTGAACGAGGTGTTCCGCGGGCGCTATGTGGGCCAGCCGCCGGTTACCGAATTTCCCAATGCCGAATATCTGAACGAGCTGATGATCGTCGGGCCCATCACCGTGCGGAGTGCGTGCAGCCATCACCTGTGCCCGATCATGGGCAGGCTGTGGATCGGGCTTCTGCCCAACGAACATTCGAACCTCATCGGCCTGTCGAAGTATTCCCGACTTGCCGAATGGATCATGTCGCGGCCGCAGATCCAGGAGGAGGCGATCGCGCAGGTCGCCGACCTGCTGATGAACAAGGTGGCGCCCGACGGGCTGGCCGTGGTGATGGAGGCCGATCACTTCTGCATGCACTGGCGCGGCGTGAAGGACAATGCCACCAAGATGGTGAACAGCGTGATGCGCGGCGCCTTCCTGAAGAATGCCTCGCTGCGCCGCGAATTCCTCTCCCTCGTCAATCTGAAGGATTGAAGCCCCTCATGCTCGTCCGCTGTGTCTATGCCAGCCGTGCCGCCACCGCCCTCTCCGCCGCCATGGTGGAGGACATTCTGGAGCGCTCGCGCGTCAACAATCCGGCGCATGGCATCACCGGCATCCTCTGCTACAGCG
>JADCDC010000558.1 GCA_020252385.1 Aestuariivirga sp. | reverse complement strand
GTGCTCTTCCGATCTCCATGATTGCCATCGCCGCCGCTGCCTTCGCCCTCACCGCCGCTCTGCCCATCGAGCGCGCCCATGCAGACTCGAACTTCGACATCAACGTCGGCCTCGGCTTCGGCGGCTTCGTCGGCCCCGGCTACGGCTCTGTCGAGGTGGATTTCGAGGGCGAATACGTCAGCTGCGCGCAGGCCCGCAAGATGGTGCGCTGGAACGGCTTCAGCGACGTCAAGTCGCTCGACTGCTCGGCGCCCAACTACAAGTTCAGCGGCTGGCGCGATGGCAACAAGTACAAGATCAAGGTCAACAGCTGGGGCGACATCACCCGCATCAGCAGCTACTGAGATCGTATCAAGAGGCCAGGCGCCGGATCGTCTCCGGCGCCTGGTCTTTTTCATTCAGGTCATGGCATCAGTTGGAAGATGCGGTCGGGCGGAAGCCAGACCTCCTCGAGATTGTTGCCGGGTCCCTTGCGGTCCACGATCAGGAAGCGGCTCTCGGGATCGAGCACCAATAGCGGATGGTGCCAGACGTTACGCGCATAGTTGACGCCCTGCCGGCCGCCCGCCCGAAAGGCGCGGTAGCTCCTTGGATCGTGCACATCCTCCGCCACCAGCACCAGCCATGGGCGGTCCTGGAGCGGGAAGAACAGCTGGCTCCCCAGCGGATGGCGCTCCATGATCTTGATCTCGATTGGCACCGGGCGCGGCGTTCCGAGGAAGAGGCTCACATTGGTGGCGCCGTCCTCCGCCGCGACGTCGACATGGGCCAGATCATTGAAGCGCAGCGCGAAGCCCTGGTTGATGGTGAGCGGGGCCGAGGCCTCCATCTCGATGACGTCGCCGAAGGGCCGGAAGGCCTCGCGCGTCAGGGGCAGGATGTCGAGCTGATGCATGAGGGGTCACACGATGCGGCAGGAGATGGTGCCGAGTTCGCCGTAGTCGATCCTCACCTCGTCCCCCGGCGCCACCGCCATCGGGATGATGCAGGTTCCCGTCGTCACGAACTGCCCCGCACTCACGCCGCCGCAATAGGCTGAGGCCTCGTTGACGAACCAGGCGAGCGCCTTGCGCGGGTCTCCCAGCACCGCCTTGCCCGTTCCCTCCGCCACCTGCTCGCCATTGCGGATGCCCTTCACCACATGGGAGGACAGGTCGATATGCCGCCACGGCTTGTCCACCGCCGGGCCCAGCACCAGCCAGGAGGCGCAGGCGGTGTCAGCGATGAGCTGGGCGGCGCCCACCTTGGTGAAGTCGCGGTAGCGGCTGTCCGGCACTTCGATCGACAGGTGGAGCGAGCCTACGGCCGCCAGCGCCTCCTCCTGCGAGTAGGGCTCCTTGCGGGCCGGCAGGTCCTTGTTGAAGCCGAACGCGAATTCGGCTTCCGCCACCTTCATGATGTTGTCGCCCAGTGTGACGTCCGCACCCGGCGCCAGCATGCGGCTCTTCAGGATACGGCCGATGAGGGGGCCTTCGACGTTGATGTGCTTCTGCCCCGCCTCGCTGGTGGCGGCGATCTTCCAGCCAGCGACACTGCTGCCGCTCTGCCGGGCGACTGCCGCGGCGGCGTCATAGCCCTCGGCACGGCTCCTCGGGCGCATGGCGTCGGGCAGCGCGTCGATGCGGGTTGTGGCGGACCAGTTGCGAAGCAGCAGGTCGGCTGCTGCGCCGAAGTCGGACATGGATCGGTCTCCCCTTTTCGAGGCCTCCTTATAGCGCAGCCGGAATGCATTGACACCCGAACAGCCCGGGCGACACACTCTCCATGCCGAAGCAGCGAGATGGTAGACAGTGAACGCCCAGCCCACACGCCGCGAACAGGCGCACGCCGCGCCATGAGCCGCATGGCGGCCCGCATGCTTGCCGACGGGCGGAGGCTCCACCTGCAGGACGGCCCCATCGACCTGATAATCGGTGCGGAGGGCGATTCGGCCAGCGCTTTCGCCGCCGCCACCTCCCGCTTCGCCTCCGTGCTGGACGAACTTGCCGCCGAACTGCCGCTCCTCCGCCAGCCTGTGGGGCCAGAGCCCCGGGGCAGCGTCGCACGGCGCATGTGGCGCGCCACGCTGGGCCTCAATGCTGCGGGCTTCATCACGCCCATGGCCGCCGTCGCGGGCTCCGTTGCGGAAGAAGTGATGGACGCCATGACCTCCGCTGCGGGCCTGTCCCGCGCCTTCGTCAACAATGGCGGTGACATCGCACTCCATCTGGCGCCCGGCACGGCCTATGACATAGGCCTCGTGGACCGGCCGGACCGTCCGTCGCTGTTCTCCACGGCGCGTATCGCGGCCGGCGACCGCGTGCGCGGCATCGCGACCAGCGGCTGGCGCGGGCGCTCCTTCTCGCTCGGCATTGCGGACGCGGTCACGGTACTCGCGGAGCGGGCGTCGCTGGCGGATGCGGCGGCCACCCTCATCGCCAATGCGGTGGATCTTCCGGGCCACCCCGCCGTCACCCGCGTGCCGGCCGATGACATCCAGCCGGACAATGACCTGGGCGCAAGGCTGGTCACCCGCGGCGTGGGCCCGCTCAACCGGAATGAAATTGCCGCAGCGCTCGATGCTGGTGTAGCCTTTGCGGAGAGGCTGGTGGGCGAGGGGCGCATCACCGCCGCAGCACTCCACCTTGCGGGCGAGACCCGCACGGTGGGCGCAATGCTCGGGAGGGGCGATGCCGGACGTGAAGGTGAGAAAGTTCCTCGTCTCGGTGGAGGAGATCCACCATGAGGGCGGACCCGCGGCCGCCGTGCCGCCGCGCCGCGGTGCGGTCCTCGCGGTGATCGAGAACCCCTATGCGGGACGCTATCACGCGGACATCCAGCCCTTCATGGAGGATCTGAAGCCCCTGGGCCTCGAGATGGCGCGCCGGCTTCTTGCCGCGCTTGGGGGTGATCCGAGGTCGATCGAAGGCTATGGCAAGGGCGCCATCGTGGGCGAGGCGGGCGAACTTGAGCATGCGGCACTCTGGCATGCGCCTGGCGGCTACTCGATGCGCGAGGTGCTGGGCGGCGCCAAGGCCATCGTGCCTTCCACCAAGAAGGTGGGAGGCCCCGGTGCGCGCCTCGATATCCCCGTCACGCACGTCAATGCATCTTACGTGCGCAGTCACTTCGACGCGATCGAGGTCGGCATCACCGATGCGCCGAAGGCCAATGAGATGGTCGTGGCGCTGGTGATGACGACGGGCCCCCGCGTCCACGCCCGCGCCGGCGGGCTTGCCGCCTCGGACATCAAGGGAGAGGACGGTCTCAGATGAAGGCTCAGATCCGCAAGATCGTGACTGTCGTCGACGAGACGCTCGTCGAGCAGGGCAGGGAGGTCTCGCCCGCCATCCGGCGCGCCGCGGCGATTGCCGTCATCGCCAATCCCTTTGCCGGCCGCTACGAGCAGGACCTCTCGGAGCTGATTGCGGTGGGCGAGGAGCTGGGCGGTCTCCTGGCTGAACGCGCCGTCGCCGCCCTCGGCATTCCGGGCGACAAGGTCGAAAGCTACGGCAAGGCCGCGGCCGTGGGCGAGAACGGCGAACTCGAACATGCCGCGGCGATCCTCCATCCGAAGCTCGGCGCGCCCTTCCGCAAGGTGCTGGGCAAGGGAGCGGCATTGATCCCGTCGTCCAAGAAGCGCGGCGGCATGGGTGTCGTTCTCGACATTCCGCTGGGCCACAAGGATGCAGCCTTCGTGCGGAGCCATTTCGACGGCATGGAGGTGCGCGTCAGCGATGCGCCGCGCGCCAACGAGATCGTGGTCGCCGTGGCGGTCACCACGGGCGGCCGCCCGCTGCCGCGCGTCGGCGGCCTTCAGGTGTCCGAGATCAAGGGCGAGGACGGGCTGCGCTGATCAGGCAACCTTCCGGAGGCTCCGCCGGTTGGCGATCAGGTTGTGGAACATGGTGCGGCCGATCCGCTCGATCTTCGGCATCTGCGGC
>JADCDC010000557.1 GCA_020252385.1 Aestuariivirga sp. | reverse complement strand
GATGAGGTGATTGAGCAGGAAGCCCTTTCGCGACTCGTCGGCGTTGGGTTCGAGGTTCCATGCGCCCGAGCGCTTGCCGATGGCGTTCCAGGTCCAGACGGTTTCCGGATTGACGCCATCCATCAGCCTGGCCTGCGCCTTGATCTTCCCGTGGTGGGAGGTGACGCTCACCCAGTCGCCGTCGGCGATCTTCAGCTTCGCCGCCATCTCCCGCGCCATATAGAGCCAGTTGCGGCCCAGGATCTGCCGCAGCCAGGAATTCTGCGAGCCCCATGAGTGATACATGGCCATCGGCCTCTGGGTGACGGCATGCATGGGGAAGTCCCCTGCGGACACCATCTCGCCCTCGAAGGGTGGATACCAGAAGGGGATCGGATCGAAGTGCGCCGCGATCCTCTCCCGGTGTTCCGGTGGCGGGAGAACCTTGCCGTGTCCGTGCGCGGCCAGCCTGAACTTCTGCAGGGGCTCGCAGTAGAGCTGATGAATGATCGGGTCAGGCTTGCCGATGAAACCGAAGAAGGTAGCCCAGTCGAGATAGGCCCAGTTCACATGCCGGTAGTATTTCATGTGATCGGGAAGTTCGTAGAACCAGTGGCAGCCGTTGTCGATGTAGTGCTGGAGCTGCTCGGGGTTCGGCGTCCCCCTGCCCTGCGCCCGGCCATTGGGCCCGCGGAACCCAGCCAGAGGGCCGATGCCGGGAGCACGCTCGTGGTTGACGATGTAGTCCGGATAGCCTCCGGGATAGCGCGGCGATCCGTCGGTGCGGGTCATGCCGGGAAGGCCGAGCCGCGCCCCGAGGTCGAGGAGCACGGTCTGGAAGGCACGCACGTCGCGCTCCGGTTCGACCACCGGCTGGCGGATCGAGTCGGCCGGTCCATCCGCCTCGGAAATCGGCCGGTCGAGCAGCGAAATGCAATCCCAGCGCTCGAGGTAGGTGGTGTCCGGAAGGATCAGGTCCGCGTATTGAACCATCTCCGAGGCATAGGCGTCGGAATAGATGATCTTCGGGATGGTGTATGAGCCGTCCGGCTCCTTCTGGGTGAGGTATCCGATGGTGTCGGGCACGTTCATGGCCGAGTTCCAGCTCATGTTGGCCATGTACATGAAGAGGACGTCGATGCCGTAGGGATCCTTCTTCGCGGCATTGGTGATGACCATGTGCATCATGCCATGAGCTGCAAGCGGCGCGTCCCAGCTATAGGCCTTGTCGATGCGCTGCGGGGCCCCCTCTGCATCGATCAGAAGATCCTCGGGCGCGGTGACGAAGCCCAGGGGCGGTCCGGGGAGCGGGGTGTTGGGCTTCACCTGACCGGGCTTGCCCGCAGGCTTGACGCCGGGTGGAGCGGGCTTGGGGAATGGCGGCTTGTAGCGGAAGCCGCCCGGCACGTCGATCGTGCCCAAGAGGATCTGCAGCAGGTGAATGGTCCGGCAGGTCTGGAAGCCATTGGCATGGGCGGAGATGCCACGCATCGCATGCATGGAGACGGGGCGGCCAAGCATCTTTTCGTGGTAGCGGCCCAGATGATCAGTCCACGGCACATCGAGGGCGATTTCTTCCTCGAACGCCGTGCGGGCGAGTTCGGCGGCGATGCGCCTGATCGTGTCCGCCGGCACGCCGCAGCGTTCGGCCACCCGCTCGGGCGCCCATTCAGGCTCAAGGAACCGTTCGGCGATGAGCGTGAACGCCGTGACCACGCGCCGGCCGTCTGGCAGCCTGAAGCGGCCCATCAGCTTCGGCGCGGCATCGGGCGAGAGTGCTGGCATCGGAGAGTTCGAGTGGCTGTCCCACACCAGTGCGGAATTCTGCGCGTTTCGGGCAAAAAGCCCGTCCTGCGGGCCGCCTGCGTCCTCGACGATGAGCCAGGGCGAGTTGGTGTATCTGAGCAGGTACTCGCCGTCGATCTTCTGGGCGGTGAGCAGTTCGTGGATCAGGGCTCCGACGAAGAGGCCATCCGTTCCCGGCCGGATGCCGATCCATTCGTCGGCGATCGCCGAGTAGCCGGTGCGGATCGGATTGATAGAGACGATCTTGGCGCCCCTGGACTTGAGAAGGCCCAGCGCCTTCTTGATCGGGTTGGAGGCATGGTCCTCCGCCACCCCGAAGAGCATGAAATACTTCGTATGCTTCCAGTCGGGCTCGCCGAACTCCCAGAAGGAGCCGCCGAAAGTGTAGAGCCCGGCCGCCGCCATGTTGACCGAACAGAAACCGCCGTGGGCCGCATAGTTCGGCGTGCCGAACTGGGCCGCCCACCAGCCGGTGAGGCCCTGGCTCTGGTCACGTCCGGTGAAGAAGGCGAGCTTCCTCGGGTCCTTGGCGCGCGTCTCGGAGAGCCATCCGGCAGCCGTCGCCAGCGCCTCTTCCCATTCGATCTCGCGGAATTCGCCGGAGCCGCGCTCGCCCACGCGGATCAACGGCTTCGACAGCCGGGCCGGCGAGTAGTGCTGCATGATGCCGGCGGCTCCCTTGCCGCAGATCACGCCCTTGTTGACGGGATGCGCGGGATTGCCATCGATATAGGTGACGCGGCCGTCCTTCAGGTGAACCCGGATGCCACAGCGGCAGGCGCACATGTAGCATGTGGTGGTCTTGACCTCGTCCCAGCTCTTGGGGGAGGTGTTCACGGCGGGCTCTGACATGCTCATGCTGCTTGAGGGTCCAGTTCCAACTACTCTAGCGGCTCTTTTGGTCCTATGATAGGTCCAGAAGACCCGTTCAGAGGAACCAAACTTGCGCGACTGGCTCGTCCACATCCGGCGCAACGAACATGCCAGCCTTCAGACACAGATCAGGGAGGCGCTCGTATCCGCCATCCTCGACGGGCAGTTGGCCCGCGAGGAACCGATTC
>JADCDC010000556.1 GCA_020252385.1 Aestuariivirga sp. | reverse complement strand
CGCGGACCCCGCCAGGAGCAGAACGCTCGGCGGCAAACTACAGCGCCGCCAGTCCGCCCTGGAAAAGACGGGCTGACGCATGCATCTCCTCGCCTACATCGGCCGGCGACTGCTCTTTGTCATCCCGCAGCTGCTCGGTATTCTCTTCGTGAGCTTCATGCTCGTGAAGCTGATTCCGGGAGATCCTGCCGTCATGATGCTTGGGCCGTTCGCGACCGAGGACGGGCTCGCCAAGCTCCGCGCGGAACTCGGCCTCGACCGCTCGATCCTCGAGCAGTTCGGGATCTACGTCATGCGTGTTCTTGAAGGCGACCTCGGAACGTCGTGGCAAACCACCATGCCCGTGACGAGCGACCTGGCGCAGCGCTTTCCGGCAACGCTGGAGCTTGTCACGCTGTCGCTTGCACTGGCATTGCTGATCGGCATTCCGCTGGGTGTGGCGGGCGCGAAGAACAACAGCGGCATTCTCCGCAAGATCGCCGACTACTATGGCCTCATGGCGGGGTCGCTTCCCGACTTCTGGTTTGCGCTCGTGCTGATCTTCGTCTTCTACACAATGCTCGGAGTAGCGCCGGCGCCGCTGGGACGGCTGGACTTCGTCATCATCCCTCCGGATCCCGTCACCGGCTCCCTGCTGATCGACAGCATCATCGCCGGCAACTGGGCAGCGCTCAGGAACGCCGCGGGTCACCTCGTGCTGCCGGTGCTGACGCTGGGCATCATCAATGCCGGTCCCATACTCAAGATGACCCAGTCCACGACGGAGCGCATGCTCCAGTCGGATTTCAGCAGATATGCCGAGATGTGTGGTCTGCCTCGCCATGTCGTGGTGCGCAATGCTCTCCGCAACGCGCTGCCTTCCATTGTGACCATCGTGAGCGTGCTATACGGATTTCTCATCGGTGGAGCGGTGCTGGTAGAGATCGTGTTCAGCTGGGGCGGTGCGGGGCAGTATGCGGTCCAGGGCGTGCTGAACTCGGATCTCAACCCGGTCTTGGGCTTCGTTCTCTACTCCGCCATCCTGTCGCTGGTCATCTATCTGATCGTCGATCTTCTCTATTTCATCATCGATCCGAGGACGCGCTGATGAGCGGCTCCCCCAACATGTCGGCCGGCACGGAAGGATCGGCGGCCAAGGGCGATCCGCTCTTGCAGATCATCGGCCTCACGGTGGAGTTTCCGCAGTTCGGCGCGGCAAGCAGGCCGGCGCTCAACAACGTCGATTTCTCGATTGCCCGCGGCGAAGTCGTGGGTCTTGTGGGGGAATCGGGATCCGGCAAGACCACGCTGGCCCGCAGCATCATGCAACTCGTGCCGGAACCCGGTTACATCAGCGGGGGCCGGGTTCTGTTCGAGGGTCGCGATCTGGGGACGCTGGGCCCCTCGGAACTCCGCCAGCTGCGCGGGCGCGAGATCAGCATGATCATCTCGAATCCCCGCGGCGAGCTCGATCCGCTGCAGACGGTGGGTAACCAGATCGGCAATGTGCTGCGCGCCCATACGCCCCTCGATGGGGCGGGCATCCGCGCGCGCGCCCTGGAACTGCTGCGACAGGTCAGCATTCCCGCGCCCGAGCGCCGCATCAATGCCTATCCACATGAGCTTTCTGGCGGAATGGCGCAGCGGGTCGTCATGGCGATTGCGCTGGCCTGCTCGCCGAAGCTCGTGGTCTCCGATGATGCGACGAGCGGGCTCGATGTCACGGTCCAGGCCCAGGTGTTGGAGCTGATGCGCGATCTCGTGACGGGCTTCGGAACCTCGCTGCTGTTCGTCACCCGCGACATCGGCATCACCGCACATTACTGCGACCGGGTGGCGGTCATCTACGCGGGCGAGATTGTCGAGGAGGGACCGCGCGACGCGTTCTTCGAGAACCCGCGCCATCCCTATTCGATCCTGCTGCTCTCCGCCTTCGCCCAGAACGAGAGGCTGCGCCGCTACTGGCTGGGGGACACGACAGCAGGCGCATCGAGGGCCAGGGAACAGGGCTGCCCCTTTGCCAACCGCTGCGTGCGGGTGCAGGACCGCTGCCGTGTGGAGAACCCGGAGCGGCGCGAGTTCGGCCGGGGCCATTTCGCCAAATGCCATTACCCGGTGGAGCGCTAGCCGTGTCGCTTCTGAGTGTCGAGGACCTTGTCCAGACCTTTCCCGTCGCGGGGAGCAGGGCGCTGGTGCGTGCTGTCAATGGCGTGTCCTTCACGCTCGCCCGCGGCGAGACGCTGGCGCTGGTCGGCGAGTCGGGCTCGGGCAAGACGACGATCGGGCGCTGCCTGCTTGGCCTCATCACGCCGAGCGGCGGCAGGATCGTGTTCAACGGGATGGAGATGGGCGGGAAGCGCTCCGTCCGCTCGCCCGAGATCCGCGGCAAGCTGCAGCTCGTCTTCCAGGAGCCATCGGAATCCCTCGATCCGCGGATGCGCCTGCACGAGATCATCGAGGAGCCGCTGCGCGCACTCGGACTTGACCGCCTGGAGCGGGAGCGGCTCGTAAAGGAGGCCGCGCGCCGCGTTGGCCTGCCCGAGTGGCTGCTGACGAGCTATCCGGCTGAGATCAGCATGGGGCTGCAGCAGCGAGTCGGCATTGCCCGTGCGATCGTCTCGAAGCCCGAGATCATCGTACTCGATGAACCGACCTCGGCACTCGATCCGACCGCGCGCGCGGAAATCATCGACTTGCTGATCCGTCTTCAGCGTGAGCTGGGCACCGCATATCTCTTCATCAGCCACGATTTGTCCGCTGTCCGTCAGCTCAGCCACCGGCTCGCCGTGCTCTATCTCGGCATGATCGTCGAACAGGGAGAGTCTGCCGCACTCTTCTCCCAGCCCGGCCATCCCTACACGGTTGGCCTGCTGTCATCCGTGCTGCTGCCGAACCCGAAGATCAAGCGTCTCACACAGCTGAAACTCGCGGGCGAGATCCCGAGCCCCATTGACCTGCCGAAGGCCTGCTTCCTTGCCGGCCGGTGTCCCCTTGCGGAGGAGCGTTGCCGCGCCGTGATGCCGCCGGTCGAGACGGTGGCGCCCGGGCATATCGTTCGCTGCTACAGGACGGACGAGGTGATGCGCATGGAGCAAGCCGTGGACTACTTCGGGCAGTTCCAGGCGGAATCAGACCGGATTCTCGGCGCCGGCGTCCCGCGGGACATGCGCTAGAACCAGCAATATGATGACGACAACCTGATCAGGAGGCGACGATGGGAAAACTTGATGGCCGGATAGCAGTGGTGACGGGTGGCGCAAGTGGAATCGGCGCGGCCATATCTGAACTCTTCGCGCGCGAAGGCGCCAGGGTCGCGATCCTCGACCTCAACCTGGAGCGGGCATCGGCTTTCGCCGCAAAGATTGGTGGGGCGGGGAAGGCATTGGCGGTCGAAGCCGATGTCGCGAAGGAGCCGATGGTCAAGGCCGCCTTTGCGCGGGTGCGGCAAGAGCTGGGAGATCCTGACATCCTGGTGAACAATGCCGGCATCGATACAACGTGCCTCCTCACCGATATGCCCACCGAAATGTGGGACCGGATGATTGATATCCATCTCAAGGGAACCTTCCTGTGCACGCGAGAGGTCCTGCCGGCGATGAAGGCGAAGCGTTGGGGCCGTATCATCAATCTCTCCTCGCAGCTTGCCCACAAGGGCGCTCCGACCATGGTCCACTACTGCGCCGCAAAGGCAGGCATCATGGGCTTCACGCGTTCACTCGCCTATGAAGTGGCGCGCGAGGGCATCACCGTCAACTGCCTCAACCCGGGGCCCATCAACACCCCGCTGCTGCTAGGCCTGCCGCAGGACTGGCTCGAAAACAAGAAGAAGGAACTGCCGATCGGCCGCTTCGGCGAAGTGGGCGAGGTCGCCCCTGCAGCATTGCTGCTCGCGTCCGAAGAGGGATCCTACTTCATTGGCGCCAGCATGAACATGAACGGCGGCGACTACATGGTTTGAGAGGGTTTACGGCAGCTTTCGTTCAGCGGCACGGATTTCTTCGCAGTGGCTCTGAAGGTTAGCTGTCGTAAACAGGTTGTCCAACCGACAGTATAGCGGTCTACATCTTGATATACCAGCATCGCCGGCCGCTGCCGCCCGCGTTCCATGTCTCCAGTTGATACCTGAAGGCATCCTCCCTATATCAATCATGTTCCCAAACATCAAAACCGCAGGGCCCCTGGTCCCTGGCGGGACCAGCGGTCCGAGAACAGGAGATCTCGATGACCAACCCAGTGCTTGTGGCAAAGGCCTATGTCTTTGCCGCCGAGCGGCATACGCGCCAACGCCGCAAGGGCGTGAACGAAGAACCCTACATGAACCACCTCGTCGAGGTGGCGGCCCTGGTGGCGGAAGCCACGGAGGGCAAGGACCCCAACCTGACGGCGGCGGCGGTCCTCCATGACACCATCGAGGATACGCCAACCTCACATGCCGAGCTGGAACAGGCCTTCAACCGGGATGTAGCCGACCTCGTCGCCGATGTGACCGACGACAAGAGCCTCGCGAAGGCGGACCGCAAGGCCCTTCAGGTCAGCAATGCTCCGAAGAAGTCCTCCCGGGCGAAGATCATCAAGATCGCGGATAAGACCTCGAACCTGCGCTCCCTTCTGAACTCGCCTCCCGGCGACTGGTCGGACGCACGACGGAGCGAGTACCTCGCATGGGCACGGCAGGTCGTCGCCGGCGCCCGCGGTGTCAATGCGTGGCTGGAAGACACCTTCGACGCGTCAGCGCGTGAGCTCGAGACGGCACTGGAAGGGACCAGCGCGCAGGCGACATAGAACCCCACAGTCGGGATTTGAAGTCACGTCCGGCAGAGTCAGACGAGCCACGGATCCGGGGTCTCCAGCGAGGCCGGGATGGCATTGAGGCGCAGGATCCGGAAGCGCTCCTCGGCCCAGTTGATGAACTGCGATGTGCTGTCGACCTGGTCGTCGTAACGTGTGACGGGAAAGCCGGTGAGTTCGGCGAGATACGCGATTGCCTCCCGATACCTCAGACCCAGTTCCCCTGGGGTCAGTCCAGACCTCTGCTCGGGACCGGTGCTTTGCCTAGCTAGATTCCACAACATTTTGCCAGATGACAGGTCTTCGTCCGCGGCAAGCTTCCTGGCGATTGCAGGAACCAAGACGGCCGAGCGTGACTGCCCGGCCGTAGTTCAGCGCTGCAAAAAAGCTCGTGGGAGCCTCACCCCTCAACCCACCAGCGCGAGATGAACATCCAGCCGTCGAGCTCCCAGGATTTCGAGATGCTGTCCGCATGCTTCACGCGCGAGCGGAATGCCCAGATGTTGTTCGGCAGGACGGGCGCGATGAGGCCGCCATCGCTGTGAACGATGCGCTGCATCTCGCCGTACATCTCACGGCGCTTCGCCTCGTCGAGCTCTGCTCGCGCTGCGATCAGAAGCTCCTGGAACCGTGGATTGTTGAAGCGCGTGTCATTCCATGGCGCCCCCGCCGCGAACATGACCGAGAACATCAGGTCTTCGGTCGGCCGCCCGCCCCAGTCGGTGGCGATGAACGGCTTTTTGAGCCATACGTTCGACCAGTAGCTGTCGGCCGGTTCCCTGATGACGTTGATGTTGATGCCAGCCGGCTTGGCGTTGGAGGCGAACAGAAGCGCGCAGTCGACAGCCGCCGAGAAGACCGTCTCCGAGGCCGAGAGATCGACGTCGAGAGACGACAGTCCCGCCTTCTTGAGATGGAACTTGGCGCGGTCGATGTCGTATTTGTGCTGCTCGATCGCGGGGTCGTAGAAGCGATAGGCCGGCGTGATGGGGTGATCGTTTCCGATCATGCCATGACCATCGAGCGCCGCACTCAAGGCAGCCTCGCGATCGATCGAGTACTTGAGCGCCAGCCTGACATCATTGTTGTCGAAGGGCGGCGTGTCGGTGAACATGGTGTAGCCGAAGAAGCGGAAGCCGGTCTCTTCCTCGACCTTGAGGCCCGGCGTGTTCTGCAGCATCGAGAGAGTCCGGATATCAGGACGGTCGATGACGTCGACTTCACCGGCGATCAACGCATTCTGGCGCGCGGTCGAATCGAGGATCACAAGCACCTCGGCCGAGGCCAGGTGTCCAACATCCGGGTTCCAGTAGTTCTCCGCCTTCTCGAGCTGTGCGCGCACGCCGGGTTCGAACCCGACCAGCTTGTAGGGGCCGGCGCGGCTGCCGTCGTCCTGCCAATTGATCGTGCCGTCCTCCTTGGCCTTGCAGATCGCAAGCTGGTAGTCGGTGAGGATATAGGGGAAGTCCGCGTCACCGCTCGTCAGGTCGAAGATGACCGTGCTGTCGCCTTCCGCTGTGATGTTCTTGATGTTGGCGACCACCGGCTTGGCATTCGACTTGCTGTTCTCGCCGCGGTGATGGTTGAGCGAGGCGATCACGTCCTTTGCGGTGACGCGCGTTCCATCATGGAACTCCGCCTGGCGCAGCTTGAAGACCCACTTGCGTGCCTGGTCGGAACCTTCCCAGGACTCCGCGATGTCGCCGTGGAGCTTGTTGTCTGCCCCCACCACGGTGAGCTTGGCGTGGCAATTGTACGACAGGAGGATCATGAAGCCGTGCGAGTAGGTGCCGGGTTCAAGCGAGTCCGTCGTCTGTCCATGCGAGCAGCCCATCTTCAAGCTGCCACCCTTGACAGGCGCAGCACTTGCGCGGCTTGACCACGACAGGGAGCCGGCTGCCAGCGCGAGGCCCGATGCGCCCACTCCCTTGATCAGCCCTCGGCGGTCAATCATGCCAACAGACCCCGTTTGTCTTCCAGTCTTCGCATTCATGGTCGGTCCTCCTGATGTGATCGGTCTAGACATTCTGAACAAGCACTTTCCTCGCAATCGACTCTTGATCATCCGCCACCAGCTGTGCTGTCCGGTGTCCAATCATCATGCAGGTGGCCGCGATGTTGACGCTGACCATGGTGGGCATGATGGATGCATCTGCAATACGCAGCCCGCCGATGCCCCTGACCCTGAGGGACGGATCGACCACGGCGTGAAGGTCGTTCGCGCTTCCCATCTTGCAGGTGCCGGCGGG
>JADCDC010000555.1 GCA_020252385.1 Aestuariivirga sp. | reverse complement strand
TTGTCGATCACCCAGGGGAAATAGGCGGGCTCGCCCGTGGCGATGGTGAGGGTACCCTCCTTCAGCGTCTTGCCGGCCGCGCAACTGTTCTGGGCCATGGCTCCGGACGACAGGCCGATGAGCGCACCAGCGACGACAAAAGCCTTCAGGACGAGAGAGAATGATTTCACGGCGACAACCTCCAATAACCGCACAGCCTCCAATCGGAACCATACACGCCCGCGGGAGTCAAGCTCACCCGCGGGCGGAATGCGTCAGATTTCGCCTGAGAAATTCTCAGCCGAGAAGCTGGTAGGAGGCGGGAACGAAGCGGTAGCCGTTGTCCGCCGTGCGCTCCACGAAGCCCAGCGCCGGGAAGGGCATGTGGTAGCTGGTGAAGGGGATGCGGTCGGCCGCCAGCATGTCGAGCATCTTCTTGCGCGTCGCCGCGGCGGCGGCCTTGTCGAGGTCGAAGCGAACCTCCCAGTCGGGCCGCTGCAGGGAGAGCACGAAGTGATTGCAGAAGTCCCCGCCGAGCAGCATGCGCTTGCCATCGCTCTCGATCTGGAAGGCCATGTGGCCCGGCGTGTGGCCGAAGGCCGCCATGGCGCTGATGCCGGGTGCGACCTCCGCACCGTCCTTGAGGAAGGTCATCTTGTCCTTGAGCGGGGTGACGTTGGAGGCAACCAGCTTGGCGGGCCCCTCGGTCGGGCCGGACAGGCGCTCGGGCGCTGACCAGAACTGATACTCCGTCTCGCCGATCACATAGCGTGCGTTGGGGAAGCTGGGCTTGCCATCCCGCACCAGGCCGCCGATGTGATCCGGGTGGCAATGGGTGATGACGACGACGTCCACCTTGTCTGCCGGCGTTCCCGCCGCGGCGAGGCGCTCCACCAGCTGGCCGCCATTGGCGGCGCCAAGCCCGGTGTCGAACAGGATGCGCGCACTGCCCGTGTTGACGAGGAGGGGCGTGAACATGTTCACCATCCACTCGGCGGGCAGGAAGTTCTGCTGCAGGAGAGCTGCAACGTCCTCCGGCTTCTGGTTGGTGCCGAAGGTTCCCTCCGGCTTCTCCGTGAGGCGCGTGAAGTCGAGCACCGCCGTGATCTCCAGGCTGCCGAGACGGTAGCTGTAGCTATTGGCCGGCTGGACCGCCTTCGGCGCGTCCTGGGCCTCTGCCGGCTGCCGCAAGGCGGCGGCCGCGCCAATCGCCAGCGCTCCGGCCATCAGGCTGCGTCGTGTCGTCTGCATGGTGGTCTCCTTTGGTGGGTTGGATCGATTGCATACGCAGGAACCCGCCTGATCGCTCACCGCTCACGCAGTTGTGAGCGGGTGTCCCGCTGGGGTGATGCGTGTCACAGCGTCAGCGACAGGACCGCGATAGGAAGACAGTCATCGCCACACCAGGAAAGGAACAACGCGATGCCTGTGATCTCCCGTCTCAAGCCTGCCCTGATCCTCGCCGGCCTGATGCTGCCGACCGCCGCCTATGCCGCGCACTGGGACCGCCCGTCCTGCTACATCGATGTGCACTCGGGCTGCTTCGTCAACCAGAAGACCCCGTGCACGAACGAGGAATACAAGGACTTCCTCCGCATGTGCGACGACACCTATCCCGCCGCGACACCGCCGAAGCCGAAGCGCTCGCTGAAGAGCAACGGCTGACGGCGAGCCAAAGGCCCAGGGCCGCCACGTCCGGCATGTCGTTGACCGCCCCCCGGCCGTCGTGCCAGGCAGGCAGCCCTGGGTCTTCCCCGCCCTTTGCAGCGTGGGATTGCCTGCGATAGGTTGGTGGACACGTGCAACGTTCCGCCATCTGAACAATCCCGGAAAATCCCATGCCCAGGCGCTTCTCCTACCAGCTCTACTCCTCGCGCAACCATGGCCCCGTCGAAGCGACACTGGCCATGCTGGCGCGCGCGGGCTACAGCGAGGTCGAAGGCTATGGCGGCGTCTATGGCGATCCGGCGGCGCTGCGCAAGGCGCTCGACGCGGCGGGCCTCGTGATGCCAAGCGGACATTTCTCCATCGACGACATGGAAGGAAAGCCGAGGCAGGTACTTTCAACCGCGCGCATGCTGGGCATGAACACGCTGGTGATGCCCTATCTCGCGGCCGAGGCGCGGCCCCGCTCGGCCAGGGGGTGGAAGGCCCTGGCCAGGCGCCTCAACGCCATCGCGGCCTCCTATCGGACGGAGGGCTTCGCGGTTGCCTGGCACAACCACGACTTCGAGTTCGCGGCACTGCCGGACGGCAGCGTGCCGCAGCAGGTGATCTTCGACAACGCGCCGCAGCTCGACTGGGAAATCGACGTCGCCTGGGTGGCGCGGGGCGGCGCCAATCCGCTGAACTGGATCAGAAGCCACGGCGCCATCATCACCATCGCGCATGTGAAGGACATCGCGGTGAGAGGCCTCAACGCGGCGGAGGATGGCTGGGCGGACGTGGGGCACGGCACGCTGAAATGGCCGGCCATCATGAAGGCCCTCTCCAGGACGCGCTGCATGCACTATGTGATGGAGCACGACAAGCCGGCGGACGACCAGCG
>JADCDC010000554.1 GCA_020252385.1 Aestuariivirga sp. | reverse complement strand
CTCCTTTGAGGGCGAGGCCTATGGGCCAGGCTTCCTCCGGGGCGGTGGCATGGGTGCCAACTGGAACATCGACAGCAGCGAATCCGAGTGGCTCGATGGTTTCTATGTCGGCGGCGGTGTCGAAACCCTGCTCAACGAAAACATCTCCTTCAAGGTCGAGTACCGCTACGCCGACTACGGCAGCATCGAGACAAGCGACGAGTTCGAAGGTGGCGCGGGATCGATCCCGCAATTCTGGGAAGCCAGCACCGGCGTATCTGCGGAAGCTGACATTACCGTTCATTCGGTGTTCGCGACCGTCAACTGGCGCTTCTGACCTGCAATCGAATTCAAGATCAAGGAGAGGGCGGCCCTTGGGCCGCCCTTTCGCGTTCATGCCAGGGCTTGCCGCGGCGCGGGCCCGCGCACCAGGATCACGTGGTCGAGCGCGCGGTTCAGCACGGCCAGCCTCAAGGCCGCGCTCTCGCCCGCCGTACCTTGCTCGACCGTGCACACCACCTTGCGCTCATGGTCGATTGCCGCGTCGTCGTAGACGATCCAGCACCTGACGCCCGCCGCGAGCATCTCTTCCTGGCGCGCGCGGAGCACGTCGAGGCCGGTGCCTGCCTCGGCCGTGTCGAAGCCGATCAGGCCGCTGCCGCCGAGATAGATCTCGAGGAAGCGCGGCACATGGCTGAGCGAGATCGCTGCACCCCCGAGGAGCGGTCCGCCGTTCACCTCGTTGATCGCCGCGCCATTCTCGGTCCACGGCACGGAGAGATCGGTGGTGATCATGTCGACACCCGCCACCTCAAGCCCGAAGGTCTCGGCCGCCGCCACGGCCGCTGCAAGGTTCAGCGGGTGCACGGTCGCAGTTGCATCCTCGTCGATGCCGCCCCATGCGGTGGATTCGATCGGCCGCAGATACACGCGCGCGCCGCGCGGGGGCACGCCTTCGGGCGGATGGCCGCGCGCCTTCAGTGCGGCAAGCGCGGCCTCGTCCACCGTTGCCATCCCGTTGCGCAGCCAGAACGGCTGCCTGAGGTCGCGCGCGGCCTCGGCCTTCACCATGTCGGCGAGCGTCCTCGTGCCGTCCCCCGTCACATAGAGGGGCAGCCGTTTCACCGCGTAGAGCATCTGGCCCTTGACGATGAACAGCCGGTGGCACACGCCTGCCACCTGCTTCTCGACCAGCACAACGCGGCTGCGTGTCGCTGTCTTCGCCCGCTCGAAGGCCGCGGCCACGGCTGCGGGTGAGTCCACATCCACCGTGACGCCCTCGCCGCGGTTGGCATCAAGCGGCTTCACCACCACGGGAAACCCGAGCGACGCCGCGGCGGAGACGGCGGCCTCCTTCGTCACCACCACCTCATGGGAGGGAACGGGCAGGCCGCGCGCCCTGAGGAGCCGTGCCGCCGTCGCCTTGTCGGCCGCCAGCATCACGCCCACGTAGCTGTCGCTTTCGCCATGGCTGCGGTCCAGCTGGCGCCTCTTCGAGCCAAGCCCCAGCTGGTAGATGCCCCGGCCGAGATGGAGGAAGGGGATGCCCATGCTGCGCGCCGTCTGCAGCACGGGAAGTGTCGATGCGCCGCCGAGCTCCAGGGGCGGCATCCCCTTCTTCACCATGTCCTCGAAGCGGGTGTGGAACTCCACCACCTTGGCGTCCGAAACCGGGTTGCGCATGCACCAGGCAGAGGCTTCGCCGCTCAGGCCATAGGCGGTCTTGTGGACGATCCGCGGCATGCAGTCGAGCATCGGCTCGCTGATCTCGCAGCGCAGCGTCTCGCTCTTCATCTGCGGCAGAATGCGCTCGATGCGGCCCGCCTCGAAGGCCGGGATGCGCCAGCACTTGAGGATGGTCCGCCCCAGCCAGAGCAGCCTTGCCACGTAGGCGGCACAGGGATCCTGGCGCAGGTTCTCCGGAATGCCGGCCGCAAGCTCGGCCGCTTCCGCGCCGAAGGCCTGCCGAAGCCACGCGTCGAGTGCCGCCGCGCGGCTTGAGGCGCCATAGTGGAAGGTGAAGCCCAGCGGCGTGGAGACGAAGGGGCGGGGGATCATTTCTGCACCGCCTCCGCCATGGCTCTCAGCTCCGCGAACAGCTCGTCCTGCGCAAAGCCGTGCAGGATCATCACGAGGTCGCCGGGCGCGCTTCCCGCGATGGCCTGCCTGATGGCCGCGAACTGGTCGGGCTCCGCCGTCACCTGCGCCTCGGGCACGCCGGCCGCCACGAGGCCCTGCGCCAGCACCGCAGCCAGTTCCGGGCGGCGCCTGTGCAGGGGCCCGCCATTGTAGGTGAAGAAGCGGTCGAAGGCCGGGGCCAACGCGCGGGCGGCATCGCGCACCGTATCGTCGGAAAGGCGGTGCGCATTCAGGGTCACGACGCAGGTCTTGCGGCCCACGGGGCGGTTGCGTGCGAGGAAGCCCGCGATGGCGGCGAAGCCATGCTTGTTGTGGGCGAAGTCGACGATCACCTCGCAGGGAAAACCGTCAACCGGGGTGAGCCGCCCCGCATTGTCCGCCGGGTCCGCGCCGAAGTCCCTTGCCGTTGCGAGGCTGGCCGCGCGCGGCAGCTTCAGGAGTTCCGCAGCGGCGAGGCCGGCCATGAGATTGGCAATGTTGTGGCGCGCCGCACCCTTCCGCGTCAGGGCCGCCTCGGCCACCGCCAGCAGCGGCTCCAGACGCTCCGGGGTGAGGCGGCAGATCGTCTCCACGCCAGCCTCCTCCGCCAGCACATAGGCCGTTCCGCCGGCCGCCACATGCGCGGTGATCGCCGGGTGTTTCGCAGTGAGCGAGAACAGGATCACCTCCTTGCCGGGCAGCATGTCCTTCATGGCGAGGCAGGGGGCGCTCTCGGCGTTCAGCACCACGGCGCGCGCCACCCGCGGAACGGTGAACTTCACCCGCGCCAGCGCCTCCATGCTGTCGATGCCGAGTTCCCCCAGGTGGTCGCCCTCGACATTGGTCACTACCGCGACGTCGCAGGCGTCGAAGCCCAGGCCATACTTGATGATGCCGCCGCGCGCCGTCTCGAGCACCGCGGCCTCGATCGTCGGAACCGAGAGCAGGTGGAGCGCTGGTGCTGCCCCCGCGCTGT
>JADCDC010000553.1 GCA_020252385.1 Aestuariivirga sp. | reverse complement strand
TGAAACGCGACGCTTCCGTCGTGATCCCCGAGGAGGTGCTGGATTTCGTGGCCAGCCGCATCACCGGCTCGGGCCGTGAGCTCGAGGGGGCGCTGAACCGCATCGCCGCCTACCAGCAGTTCAACCAGGCCGCGGTGACGCTCGACCTCGCGTCGCTCGTGCTGCGCGACATGCAGGCCAACCCCGACGGCTCGCGCATCAAGATCGACGACATCCTGAAGGTGGTGGGCCGCCATTTCAACGTGGGCCGGACCGACCTCCTGTCGCCGCGCCGTGCGCGCAGCGTCGTGGTGCCGCGCCAGATCGGCATGTATCTGGCGAAGAAGATGACGGCGCGCTCGTTGCCTGAAATCGGCCGCCGCTTCGGCGGGCGCGACCATTCGACCGTCCTCCACGCCGTGCGCAAGATCGAGGACCAGATCAAGACCGACGACAAGCTGGCGCGCGAGGTGGCACTCCTCATCCGCCTCGTCGAGCAGGGCTGAAAACCCCCGGATATCCCTTGAATTGAGGGCGCAACCGCGCCAAAGTTTCCGGCCCGGCAAGGAGCCGGAAACACGAGAACGAGGGACAGTCCGGTTATGCGCGTCACGATCGAGAGGTCAGCATTCCTCAAGGCGCTCACCCATGTGCAGAGCGTCGTGGAGCGCCGCAACACCATTCCCATCCTGTCCAACGTGCTCCTGCAGGCGGGCGACGGCCAGCTGAAGCTCACCGCCACCGACCTCGACCTCGAGATCGTGGAGAGTGTCCCCGCCGAGGTGGCGAAGACCGGGGCCGCGACCGTGCCGGCGCACATGCTCTATGACATCGTGCGCAAGCTTCCCGATGGCGCGCAGCTCGAACTCGAGCGGGCGGGCGATGGCGCACGCGTGTCGATCTTCGCCGGCCGCTCGCGCTTCTCGCTGCAGGCGCTGCCGCATGAGGATTTCCCGGATCTCGCGGCGGGCGACTTCCCCAACAGCTTCGCCGTCGCCGCGGCAGACCTCAAGGGGCTGATCGAGAAGACGCGCTTTGCGATCTCGACGGAAGAGACCCGCTACTACCTGAACGGCATCTATTTCCACGAGGTGGCGAATGCCGGCATGCTGCGCGCCGTGGCCACCGATGGCCACCGGCTGGCGCAGGCGCAGGTGCCAAGGCCCGACGGCGCGAAGGGCATGCCGGGCGTGATCGTGCCGCGCAAGACGGTGCTCGAGGTGGTGAAGCTGTTCGAGGGCGTCGATGGACCCGTCGAGGTGTCGCTGTCGGCCTCCAAGATCCGCTTCGCGGCGGGCGACCTCGTGCTCACCTCGAAGCTGATCGACGGCACCTTCCCCGACTATGAGCGGGTGATCCCGCGCAACAACGACAAGACGCTCCATCTTGACGCCAAGACCTTCTCCTCCGCCGTCGACCGCGTGTCCACCATCTCGATGGAGAAGGGCCGCGCGGTGAAGCTGCAGATCGGCGGCAACAAGGTGGTGCTGACGGTCAACAACCCGGATTCGGGCTCCGCCGAGGAGGAGGTGGCCTGCGCCTATGAGGCCGATCCCCTCGATATCGGCTTCAACGCGCGCTACCTGATGGATGTCGCCTCGCAGATCCGCTCGGACGGCATGGAGTTCCTGCTGGCGGATGCGGGCTCCCCCACCATCATCCGCGATCCCGGGGATGAACAGGCCCTCTATGTGCTGATGCCCATGCGGGTGTAAGCCTCCCCCTTGTGACCGATTCCCCCCGTCTCGCCATCACCCGCCTGACGCTGACGGACTTCCGCAACTATGGGGGGCTCCGGCTGAAGAGCGATGCGCAGCTCGTGGCGCTGACCGGGGCCAATGGCGCGGGCAAGACCAACATCCTCGAGGCGATCTCGCTCATGGCCCCGGGCCGGGGCCTGCGCGGGGCTGCCTTCGAGGAACTCGCCCGCCAGGGTGGTCCGGCAAGCTGGGCGATTGCCGCTGAAGTTGAGACCCCCCACGGGCCCGTCTCGCTTGGCACCGGCTGGAGCGGCCAGTCGGAAGCGGGCGATGGCGGCGGCCGCCTGGTGGTGATCGACGGCGAGGTGCAGAAGGGCTCGGGCGCGCTCGCCCAGCACATGCGCCTCCTCTGGCTCACCCCGGCGCAGGACCGGCTGTTCGCCGGGCCCGCCTCCGACCGCCGCCGCTTCCTCGACCGGCTGGTGGCCGCCTTCGACCCCGAGCACGCCGCCCGCGTCCTGGTGTTCGAAAAGGTCATGCGCGAGCGCAACCTGCTGCTCGCCGAGACCCGCCCGGACGGCGCGTGGCTTTCAAGCCTCGAGGCCCAGATGGCGGAGGCCGCGGTGGCGATTTCGGCCGCCCGGCTGGTTGGACTGGAGGCCCTCCAGACCCATATAGGGGAGGGCCGTTCCGAGAGCTCCTTTCCCTGGGCGGAGATCGCGCTTGAGGGCGAAATCGAGGCGCTGGTGGCGCAGAAGCCGGCCGTGCAAGTCGAAGACGAATATCGTAGTATTTTACGCGATTCGCGCGGGCTCGACCGGGCGGCGGGGAGAACCCTCAGGGGCCCTCACCGGAGTGACCTCGGCGTGGTCCACGGGCCGAAGGGGATGGCGGCCGGCCTGTGCTCCACGGGGGAGCAGAAGGCGCTGCTGATCGGCCTGGTGCTGGCGCAGGCGCGGGCGGTGAAGGGCATGGCGGGCGTGGCCCCCATCCTGCTCCTGGACGAGGTGGCGGCCCACCTCGACCGCGTGCGGCGGAAGAGTTTGATCGAAGCTCTCCGGGCCCTTGGCTCGCAGAGCTGGATGACGGGGACGGACGCGGAGCTGTTCGAGGCAATTATCGGCCAGGGTGCGATCTTCCATGTGGAGGACGGCCAGGCCAGGGAAGTGATGGAAGACTGATGTCAGACGCGGACAACAACGGCAACAGCACCTATGGCGCGGAGTCGATCAAGGTCCTCAAGGGCCTCGACGCGGTGCGCAAGCGTCCCGGCATGTACATCGGTGACACCGATGACGGCTCGGGGCTCCATCACATGGTCTACGAGGTGGTCGACAACGCCATCGACGAAGCGCTCGCCGGCCACGCCACGCGCGTCACCGTGACGCTCAACGCCGATGGCTCCTGCACGGTGACCGACAATGGCCGCGGCATCCCCACCGACATCCACAAGGGCGAGGGCGTCTCCGCGGCGGAAGTCATCATGACGCAGCTGCACGCCGGCGGAAAGTTCGACCAGAATTCATACAAGGTGTCGGGCGGCCTCCACGGCGTTGGCGTCTCGGTGGTCAACGCGCTCTCGACCAAGCTCAAGCTCACCATCTTCCGCGATGGCAAGGAGCATTTCATGAGCTTCACCCATGGCGAGCCCGATGCGCCGCTCAAGGTGGTGGGCGATGCGCCGGACAAGCGCGGCACGGAGGTGAACTTCCTGCCCTCGCCCGGGACCTTCACCAAGACCGAATTCGACTTCGCCACGCTGGAACACCGGCTGCGCGAACTGGCCTTCCTGAATTCCGGCGTGCGCATCCTGCTGGCAGATCATCGCGGCGTCGAAGAGAAGAACGTCGAGCTGTTCTATGAAGGCGGCATCGCGGCCTTCGTGCGCTATCTCGACCGCACCAAGCAGGCCGTGCTGGCGGAGCCGATCATGATCCATGGCGAGAAGGACGGCATCACCGTCGACTGCGCCCTGTGGTGGAACGACAGCTACCACGAGAACGTGCTGTGCTTCACCAACAACATCCCCCAGCGCGACGGTGGCACGCATCTCGCAGGCTTCCGCGGCGCGTTGACCCGCGTCGTCAACAACTATGCCAATGACAGCGGCATCGCCAAGAAGGAGAAGGTGCAGCTGACGGGCGACGACGCGCGCGAGGCCCTGACCTGTGTGCTCTCTGTCAAGGTGCCGGACCCCAAGTTCTCCTCCCAGACCAAGGACAAGCTCGTCTCCTCCGAAGTGCGGCCGGTGGTCGAGAACCTTGTGAACGAGCAATTGGGCGCCTGGTTCGAGGAGCACCCGTCCGAGGCACGCTCGATCGTCTCCAAGGTCGTCGAGGCGGCGGCGGCGCGCGAAGCGGCCCGCAAGGCGCGCGAACTCACACGGCGCAAGGGGGCACTCGACATCTCGTCCCTTCCCGGCAAGCTCGCCGATTGCCAGGAGCGCGATCCCTCGAAGTCCGAACTCTTCATCGTCGAGGGCGACTCGGCCGGCGGCTCCGCCAAGCAGGCCCGCCACCGCGAGAACCAGGCCGTGCTCCCCTTGCGCGGCAAGATCCTCAACGTCGAGCGCGCGCGCTTCGACAAGATGCTGGGATCGGCCGAGATCGGAACGCTGATCACGGCACTTGGCACCGGCATCGGCCGCGAGGAGTTCAACGTCGAGAAGCTGCGCTACCACAAGATCATCATCATGACGGACGCCGACGTCGACGGCGCCCACATCCGCACGCTGCTCCTGACCTTCTTCTACCGCCAGATGCCGGAGGTGATCGAGCGCGGGCACCTCTATATCGCGCAGCCGCCGCTCTACAAGGTGAAGCGCGGCTCCTCCGAGCAATACCTCAAGGACGCGAAGGCGCTTGAGGACTATCTCGTCGACACCGGCCTCGAGAACACGGCTCTCGTCCTCGCGGATGGCTCCGAGCGGGCGGGTGCCGACCTTCGCGCCATCGTCGAGGAGGCGCTGTCGATCCGCTCGGCGCTCGATGCGCTGCATTCGCGCTACCCGCGCGCCGTGATCGAGCAGGCGGCGATCGCCGGCGTGCTGAACCCCGAGGTTCTCGCGAGCCCGGCCCAGGCGGCCGACGCCGCGGCCTATATCGCCCGCCGCCTCGATACCATCGCGGAGGAAACCGAGCGCGGCTGGCAGGGCGAGCCCACGGCCGACGGGGGCTTGAGCTTCACCCGCGAGGTGCGCGGCGTGAAGGAGGCCTGGACGCTCGACGGCAAGCTGATCGGCTCCGCCGACGCGCTCCGCCTCGACCGCAGGGCGGAACACCTGCAGGAGATCTATGCGCGGCCTGCGAAGCTCCGCCGCAAGGACGGCGAGACGGTGATTTACGGTCCCACCTCGCTGCTCGAGGCCATCTTCGCCTTCGGGCGCAAGGGCATCACCATGCAGCGCTACAAGGGCCTCGGCGAAATGAACCCGGACCAGCTGTGGGAAACCACACTCGATCCCAATGTCCGCACGCTCCTCCGCGTCAAGGTGTCGGAACTCGACGAGGCCGACGACATCTTCACCAAGCTGATGGGCGACGTGGTGGAGCCGCGCCGCGACTTCATCCGCGAGAATGCCCTGAGTGTCGCCAACCTCGACGTCTGAGCATGATCCGCAAGAGTGGGAACCACTTTTGCGACAAGATCATGCTCAAGCAGTTGATCCGCTGTTTAACCGCTCGTTAGAAGTCTGGCGTTAG
>JADCDC010000552.1 GCA_020252385.1 Aestuariivirga sp. | reverse complement strand
GCGCCACCCACCGTGTTGCCGGCCGACCGGCGGTCCGCATACCGCTCGGCCTCGCGCTGGCAGAACCGCCGCTCGCTGTTGGTGAGCCCGGCACTGACATCGATTGTCATCACGGGAAGGGCAAGGAAGGCCAGGAACAGGGTGGCCGCAAGTTTCATCTGGTGTCTCCTCTGACAGCACGCCGCCTGGCGCGTAGTCTTCGCGCGCGGGCCCCCGCTTGTAAAGCCCAAAGCCCGATGGCTCACTGCGCCGCGATGGCGAAGCTTTCGGTGCGTTCCGCGTGGATCGCGCGGTGCCGTTCCAGCGCATCGCCGAGGCTCGGCATGGCTGATCCTCTCTCGCTCCCCAGCACGATGAGCCGCCGCGCCGCGCCAGGGCTGGCGCGGAAGCTGGGGAAAAGCCTCGCGAATTCCGCAGATGACACCGCACCCTGGTTCGACAGGTGCCAGGCGCCCGTTTCCCCGTCGACCAGCAGGTCGAGTGCGGCGCGCACCAGGTCGGGCGCATAGCTGCCGGTCAGGAAGGGGCGGCCCTCGAGCACAGCGGCATGGCCTTGCAGCACCGTCTCGGCGTCGTCTTCCGGCCCGAACAGCCGGCCTGCGCGAATCACCAGGGCGTCGCCATGCGCCCGCAGCACGCGGCGCTCCGCCTCCGCCTTGCTGCCGCCGATGACGCAGGCGGGGCAGATGGCGTCCCCCTCGACATAGGCGCGGCCCAGCGCTCCGTCGAACACCCGTTCCGGCGAGAAGGTCATCAGCGCGATGTGCTGCCTGCTGCAGACCTTGGCGAGGTTCTCCGCGCCGAGGCTGTTCACGCCGAAGATGTGGCGCTGCGGGACCAGGCCCTCTTCGACGATCCCTGCGGCGTTGATCACCGCCCATGGCCGGTGGGCGAGGACGGTGGACTCGATCTCGGCGATCCGCGTGATGTCCATCTCCTGGCGCGACGGGCAGATCACGTCGAGCCCGCGCTGGCGGCAGTGGCGGACGAGTTCGCGCCCCAGCCGTCCGCCCGCCCCGGCGATCAGGATGGCGCGCGGCCTCTTGAGCAATGGCGGAGCGGGCTGGGCCGGCGGATGATAGTGCCTTCCCTCGCGCCGCCACCAGCCCGGCCGGTCGAGCGCGGGGTGAGACGGCTGAACCCCGCCGGCGATCTCGCGCACCGCCTTGCCGAGCGCGGTAAGGCGGGGCAGGGGTCCGCGCGTGTCGAAGGCGCCGGGCTCGTAGAAGCCCCGCCGCTCGGTCAGCAGCGTGTTCCAGTCGACCGCGCCGAACAAGGACCAGGCCGTCACCGCGCGGATGTCCAAGCCGTCGCGGCTGAGGCCGCAGGCGGACTGCCAGACATCGGCGAGCCAGCGCAGCTGCTCCTCCCGCGTCGAGCCGTGATGGACCTCGGTGATGGCGATCGGGATGCGGTATCGCTCCCAGGCCTCGGTGAGCCGCGCGCGGGCGCCGAGCTGGTCCTGGGGCAGGTCGACGCGAACCGCCTCCACATCGGCATAGCGCTCGCGCGCATTGCCGCCATGGAAGCAGGAGGGATAGAGCTGCAGCGCCTCGTCGAGGTAGCGCTCGCTGGTGGCGTAGTAGTTGATGCCGAGGATGTCCGGCACCGCTTCGCCCGAGAGGAAGGTGGCAAGCTCCGCCTCGCTAATGCCGTTGCGGATGAAGGTCTGGTACCACGGGTGCGTCCGGTCGACCCGCCCGGCGAGGAGGTCGAGGCTCAGCCAGCGGCGCTCGTTCTCATAAGCTGCCTGGTAGGCAAGCTGCGGCGTGCTGAACACCTTTCCCAGGTCTTCGGTCTGCACGAGCCTGGCACCCGGTATGATCCTTCTGATCGCGCGCATCGCGAGGAGCGTTCCCAGGCACTCGTTGACGAGGCAGCGCAGGAAGCTCGCAAGGTCGCGACGGTGTGGATACCAGAGCCCATAAAGCCCGCTGAAGCGCGCCGTGGTCAGGGGTTCGTTCACCGGCGTGAACATCTCGAGCCAGGGGTAGCGCCGTGCCACGCCCTCCGCATGGCGTGCCAGGCCTTCAGGGAAGGCCGGATCGAGCATATTGGTGTAGCGCGGCCCGCTGCCGTGGTGGAGCAGGCCTGCAATGGGCGTGATTCCCAAATCCTTCAGCCTGCCGAGGCGCTCGTCGGCAAGGCGCCAGTCCTGCCGGTCGGGATGGTCGGGAGACACCGTTTCCCACAGCACCGGGTAGCGCAGGGTACGGATGCCGAGTGCCGCGATCCGGTCGAGATCGGCGAGCGAGTGTCCCGTCTCCTCGAACTCGCTGCGGTACTCCTCGCCCAGGCGCACGATCGAACACTCGACACCGCCCCACAGTTCGGGGCGCCGATGGGAAGCATCCGGCAATGTACTCCTCCTCGGGTGATCCGGCGGACAGGGAGACCGGTTAACAAGTGAACGGTCGCCAAGGTTCCCATGCGCAAGGTGATAGGGGGGAACAATCAAGGCGCCACTCCGTTGTGGCACGCGGGAGTTCCCGAGGGCGTTCCTGCACCCAGGAAGGAGAGCATCTTGCAGACAACGGTCAATCCGCGCCGGTTCCTCGCACAGGAGGTTTCCCTTCGTCCCCTGGCTCGCGGCCAGTCCGCCGTGACGCTCGGCGGCCTGCGCATCGGGCGCATCAGCCACGCAGCGCTGGGCGAGGGCAAGTCGATGTGGATGTGGTCCCTCACCGGTCCGCATTGCGAGGGCCTGCCGGAGCAGACGCCGACGTGCGGCAGTGCGGTGACGCTGGCAGAGGCCAAGCTGCAGCTTCGCCACGCCTTCGACAGCTGGCTCGGCTGGGCGCTGGAGCAGGACGGCCCCGTGCACTGGCACTGGACGGAGGCCCAGCCGGAGCGGCCATCCGGCGTCGGGGAGGATAAGTTCACTTTTGCAAACTGAGTTCTAATTTAGTGCACTAGTGGACAGATGAAGAACCCGCGGAAACGTGATGTTTTTGCGGGGCGATGTGTTTTGACAAATCGCCTTTCCGCAGTCTATTTACATCCCTTCGAATACCGGGAGGGGTGTGATGAGGGGGCTACACGCGTTGCGCGCAGCGCTGCTCCTGGCGGCGGGCCTGGTGGCCGGCGGCCAGTCGGCCGCGGATGAGGTGAAGGCGTTGGGCCCTGGCGAATTCGAGCCGGCCAAAATGCCGAGCGGCCTCGCCAGCCTGTGCCTGCGCGAGCCCGATCTCTGCGCGCCGGTGAATCCGGTGCCGCTGCCGCTTCGCCTCTCGGCCTCGGAACTCGACCTCATCGCGAAGATCAACCGCTCGATCAATCACGGCATCGCCGCGGCGACCGATGAGGAACTCTATGGTCTCGAGGAATACTGGACGCTGCCGCAGGCCGCGGGCGATTGCGAGGACTATGTGCTCCTCAAGCGCAAGACGCTGGCGGCACTCGGCGTGCCGCTCGCTTCGCTGCTGATCACCGTGGTCCATGACGAGCATGGCGAGGGTCACGCGGTGCTGAGCATCCCCACCGCCGCGGGCGACATCGTGCTGGACAACCGGCGCGACGAGGTCCTCGACTGGCGTGCGACGGGCTACACCTTCGTGAAGCGCCAGTCCGCGGCAAATCCCAATGTGTGGGTCTCGCTGGCGCGCGAAAAGCTCCAGGCGACGAATATCGCGTCCGCGCCTGAAGCTCCGCCTACGGATTAGTGCCGGGTCAAGGCGTCGTGGTGCCCGTGCCGGAACCCGCGGCACCCATGCCGACCATCTCCGAGATCTGCCGGTCGGGTGAGTTCGCGCACTCCGTCATGATGCGGTCGACGTCGATGGCGCTGAAGCCCGGAAGCTGGGCAACGACCGCGCCCGATGCGCCGCTGCTCCCACCCGAGGCAGTGCCGCCGGCCGAAGAGGTTGAGCCCGTCGTATCGCTGCCGGTGGAACCGGAGCCCGCGTCAGCCGCGGTCGAGCCGGACGTCGAGCCCGAGGAACCCGTGGTGTCGGTGGTGCCGGAACCCGAGGAGCCCGATGTGCCGGATGCCTGGCTCTGCATCGCGCCCGAAGCAGCGCGGAAGCCGCTGACGTAGAACACGACGCTGCGCGCCGTGTCGCGGTCCATGGTGGTGATGTCACGGCAGGTGATCATCGGTGCGCTCATGCCGGACTGAGAAGACTGGGCCATCGCGGGCAGGTGGCCCGCTACGGTCAGCAAGGCCGCGGCGGACGCGGCATAGAGAAGTTTCGTCATGGTTTGAGTCCTCCAAGGGCTGCGCGGCGTGCGCAGCATGCCCCGCGTCAACGCCTTATTTCTCGTAATCGTTCCCCGGCCACTGCGCGATGTTGCGGAGTGGCCGCATTCGCGGCAATGCTCGCCCCACTTGTCGGGGGAACGCGATCAGATG
>JADCDC010000551.1 GCA_020252385.1 Aestuariivirga sp. | reverse complement strand
AGCCACCAGAAGCCGATGACCAGCACGATACCGAGGAGGAAACTGCTCATGCGCGGCCCCTCACTTCATCTGCTTCAGGAGCAGGGCCGCAGCGCCGCCGCGCTCGGCCGAGTGGCTGGCGAGCGCCTTGTGGCCCCCTGCGGCATAGACCGCCACCGCGGTGAGGAGTTCGCGCAGCACCTTCGCGGAATCATGCCCGAAGCGGAAATAGGCGCCGCGCGTCAGCCTGGCGATCTCGCGGAAGCCCGCTTCGGCCTGGGGATCCCCACCCTCCTGGAACATGAAGATCGGAACACCCATGAGGCCGATCTCGCCTGCAACCGCGGCGAGGTGATCGATCGGCTCTTCCATGGCATCGCCGATATAGACGCAGGCATTGACCTTGCCGGCCGAAGCCTCGCTCCGCAGGTGCTTCAGGACCCGCAGAATCTGCGTCTGGCCGCCCATGCAGCGGATGCCGGACATGAGGCGCGCCAGCGACTGGGTGTCGGGCGTCCACTTCGAGGCGCGGCACTCGCCCGCACCCCGGAAATAGACGAGCTGCACGTCAATCCCGTTCAGCCGGCCCGCCTCCTGGAACATGTCGGCCTGGATCGACAGCGCCTGGTCCCAGCTGTGCTGGCGGCTGAGGGTCGCGTCCATCGCCAGCACCAGGCGGCCCCGCCCGCTTTGCGCAGACGGTGTGGGCGCCTGGCGCACGCGCTCCAGGAAGGCCTCCACATCCGTTCCGGTTGCGGGTTCCCTGTGGCCGTCATGTGGCTTGATGCGTGACATCTGCGTCAGGGGCAGTTCGAGACCTCGAGCAGCTTGAGATCGGTCAGCTTGCCCGCCAGGGCGAATTCGCCATAGTCCAGCACCAGGCCGGTGGCCACACCATTCTCGTACATGTCGAAGCTCACCTGGTATTCGGGGACCTCTCCGCCGCCGTCGAGCGGGTAGTAGCTGACCGCCACCGGCCAGGCGCCCATGCCCTGAAGCGGCTTGGCCGCGGGATTGGCGGCATCCTCCGCAAGGCTGCCGGCCGGCTTCTCGCGGCCGACGAAGGTGATGGCGCGGAACGACTTGCCACCGTCCGACCCGTCGAAGATGACGCTCGAATCGCGTCCGCCGCCGGCCTCGCCCAGCGCCATGACGCGGAGTTGGTGCTGCATGGGAAGCAGCGCCCCAGCGGGAACAGTGAAGGTCTCGCCGGGCTTGGAGGAGATCGTGCCCTCGCCAGCCGCTTCCGCCGTGGCGCGCGTCATCTTGATGCGGTTGTCATCGCGCAGGGTGCCGTCCACCCGCTCCTGGATCTGGTGCCGGAAATCGAGTGCCCCCGGACCCTCATAGGTCGTGGTCATGGTGTCGATCAGCGTCATCTCGCCCTCCTTCGGGCGATAGCGCGTGGCCATGCGGAAACTCACCGTGTAGCCCTCGCAGGTGGAACCCTCGATCTCGAAGGCCAGGCGGCCGCTCGCCGATTGCAGGGCTGCCCCCTCATTGGCGCGCATCAGGCTCAGGTCATAGATGGCGCGGTGGGGGGCGACCGTCGCGGCATCGGCGGCGGCGGTCACCAGCAGCATGGCAGGCAGCAGGCA
Source organism: Aestuariivirga sp. (assembly GCA_020252385.1). GTDB lineage: Bacteria > Pseudomonadota > Alphaproteobacteria > Rhizobiales > Aestuariivirgaceae > Aestuariivirga. The sequence goes on along the minus strand of JADCDC010000551.1, from coordinate 2,005 downwards.
GAGAATGCTTTTCAACCTTGAAACTCCTCGGGCGCGGTGGTCCAATGCAGATCCACGTTCAAGCTTAACATAATCATCGGAAATCAAGAGGCAATGATGGCGGCAGCAGGGCCGGACAAACCGCGTGTTCTGGTCACGCGCAAGATGATGCCGGACGCCGAGCGGCGGATCGCCGCGGAGTTCCGGGCCACCCTCAACCCCGACGACCGGCCAATGGGCAAGGACGAGATCCTGACCCGCGCCGCCGAGCATGACGCCATCCTGCTCACCTCCTTCGACAAGCTGGGGCCGGAGTTCATCCCCGATCTTCCCCCCTCGATCCGCATCATCGCCACCCATTCGGTGGGCTACGACCACCTGTCGATCCCGCAGGCGAAGGCCAAGGGCATTGCCGTCACCAACACGCCGGGCGTGCTGACCGACGCCACGGCGGACATTGCCCTGCTGCTCATGCTGGGGGCCGCCCGCGGCGCGTCCTGGGGCGACCGCATGGTGAGGGAGAACCGCTGGGGCGAAACGACGCTGGTCTCGCCCATGGGCCATGACGTGTCGGGACGCCGCCTCGGCATCCTGGGCATGGGCCGGATCGGCCAGGCGGTGGCAAAGCGGGCGCGCGCCTTCGGCATGGAGATCCACTATCACTCGCGCCGTGCCGTGGGGCCCGAGGACAGCCACGGCGCCCGCTACCACGCAGCCTTCGAGGACATGCTGCCCCACTGCGATTTCCTGTCCATCAACTGCGCTTCGACCCCGGAGACGCGCGGCATCGTGAACGCCAGGACGCTGGCGCTGCTGCCCGACGGGGCGATTGTGTTGAACACCGCCCGCGGAGACATCGTGGACGACGAAGCCCTGATCGGTTCGCTGACGCAGGGAAAGCTGGCTGCGGCCGGTCTCGACGTGTTCAAGGGCGAGCCCAACATCGACCCCCGCTACCGCAGCCTCGACAATGTCTTCCTGCTGCCCCATATCGGCAGTGCCACGCCCGGCACGCGCAGCGCCATGGCGCACAAATGCATCGACAATCTGGCGCAATTCTTCCGGGGCGAGCGCCCCACCGACCTTCTGACGGGAGACTGAGATGGGACAGATCGACAAGCGCCTCGCCGAACTCGGCATCACCCGGCCGGAAGCGGCGAAGCCCATCGCCAATTACGTGCCCTGGGTGAGGACGGGGAACCTGGTGTTCATCTCGGGCCAGGGGCCGATCGAGGGCGGCAAGGTGCACTATCCCGGCGCACTCGGAAAGGACGTCTCGCTCGAGGACGGCGTGAAGTCGGCGAGGCTCTGCGCCATCAACGTGCTCGCACAACTGAAGGACTCGCTGGGGGGCGATCTGGACCGGGTGGTGCGGGTCGTCAAGCTCCTCGGCTTCGTCAATGCCACGGCGGAGTTCAAGGACCACCCGAAGGTAATCAACGGCGCCTCCGACCTGATGGTCGAGGTGTTCGGCGACAAGGGCCGGCACGCGCGCTCGGCCGTGGCCTCGCCCTCCCTGCCGATGGGCATCTCGACCGAGGTCGAAGCCATCATCGAAGTCGAATGACGGAACGTACCGGTTTCATCACCGCGCGGCCCATCGCGCATCGCGGCCTGCACGACGTCAAGTCAGGCATCGTCGAAAACACGTCATCCGCCTTCCAGGCAGCGCTCGACAAGGGCTACGCCATCGAATGCGACCTGCAGCTGACCGCCGACGGCGAGGCGGTGCTGTTCCATGACGACCACCTCGGACGCCTCACCGAGGCGAGCGGCATGGTGAAGGACATGACGGCGGCCCAGATGAAGGCACTGACCATCCGCCAGTCCGGCGACCATGTGCAGACGCTGGCCGAGCTCCTGGCGCAGGTCCGGGGCCGCATGCCGCTGGTGATCGAGCTGAAGTCCCACTGGGACGGCAACACGCGGCTCGCCGCGCGGGCGCTCGAGGTGCTGACGTCCTATCGGGGGCCCTTTTGCCTGATGTCCTTCGACCCTGACATGATCGAAGCGGTTCGGCGGCTCT
>JADCDC010000550.1 GCA_020252385.1 Aestuariivirga sp. | reverse complement strand
GCGATCGAGGCGAAGCCCGGCGCGGCCGTGACGCTGAATGGCATGACCGTCACCGGCAATCTGTCCCGTCCGGTCACGGAACCCATCACCATCTCTGTCGGTGCCGATGTGGCGATCACCATTTCGCCACCGCCCGATGCGCTCGATGCGGCGTCCGGCAAGCTTGCCAAGGCACGCGCGGTGCTCGCCGCCCTGTTCGCCCGCCACGGTGCCGCAACGGCTGCGGAACTCCGGCAGCGCCGGAGCGAGCGCGTGGCGCTCGAGAATGCCACGCGCGATCTTCGTGCCGAACGCGCGGCGCTGGCGGTGAAGGACTGGGCCGAGATCGGCCAGCTCGAAGCCGCCATCGCCAGCATCGGCGCGGCGGCCGATGGTGCGGCCATGCCATCGCCCGAAGACATCGCGGCCGAGCGCCAGTCCCTTGCCGAGCGGGCCAGTGCGCTCCGTGCAGAGCGCTCCTCCCTCGATGCGCAGGCCAACGCCCATCGCGAGGCGCTGACCCGGCTCGTGGGATTGCGCGGCAGCCTGACGGGCCAGATCCAGGCCATGCATGGCCAGCTTGAAACCGCCCTCGCCCAGCTTCCCGATGCAACGCGGGAAGAAACCATCGCGCGTACGGAAGCGGAGCTCGCTCAGCGCCGCCAGGCACACCAGACGAAGGCCGCAGCACTCGAAGGCGAGCGTGCCCGTGCGCCATCCTTCGATGAGACCGAGCGGCGCCGCAGCCGCGTCGCGCGCCTGAAATCTGCCCTGGAAGGCCAGGCGCAGAAGGCCGACGAGCTACGCCAGGCGATCTCGCGTCTCGAAGGCGAGATCGAGATCGCGGGCGGACACGGTCTTGGCGAGCGCGCCGCCACCCTGAAGCTCCAGCAGGAAATGGCCACGGCGGAGGCGGCACGCCTCGAACAGCGCGCGGAGGTGCTGAAGCATCTGCGCGATACGGTGGAAGGTTGCTATGCCCGTCGCCGTGAGGAACTCAATGCGCCGCTGCTCCGCCACCTGAAGCCCTTCCTCAACGATGTCTTTCCGCAGGCGGAGGTGTTGCTCGGCGAGGACTTCATGATTTCGGAAATCAACCGCTCAGGCCCTGCGGCGGAACTCTTCGGTTCGCTCTCGCTCGGCACGCAGGAGCAGATCGCGGTGCTGGTGCGGCTCGCCATGGGCGCCATGATTTCGGAACGGAGCGAGGACATACCCGTCATCCTCGATGACGCGCTGGTGTTCTCGGATGACGAGCGCATCGAGCAGATGTTCGATGCCATCAACCGCGCGGGCCGCAACCAGCAGGTGATCGTGCTCACCTGCCGGGCGCGATCCTTCGCCTCGCTCGGCGGCCGCAGGCTCTCGATCGTGCAATGAGGCCCCCTCCCCAGAAGGGGGAGGGGATGATGCTTGGCTCTAGCGGTGCTCGTCGCGGCGCGGTTCGGGTTTGTGCTCCGTGTCACGACTCTTGTCACGGTCGCGCTCGCCGCCCTGCTGCTGCCGCTGCCCGCCCTGCTGCTCCTGCTGGCGCTGCTGTCCGCCCTGGCCACCCTGCTGGTTCTGCTGGCCCTGGCGGTTGCGGTCGTTCTGGTTCTGATTCTGATTGGCCATCGCTCAATCCTTTCATCAGTTGCGGGTGACGGGCGGGATGCCCTCACCTCACGGGACCAAACGTGGCGGCGCGCGCCGGGGTTCCTCATGCAAGGACGGACGCAATGTGTGGAACAATGAACACTGCGTGCTTGTTCCCCACACGTCAGGAAGATTTCGTGGAGACTGGCCATGCTCACCGGTGACGGCGCCCCCGTGGCGCGCTTCGCTGCCGCCGCGATCGCGGTGGTCATCATCATCGCACTCGTCATGATCGTGACGCTGCTGCTGTTCTAAGCGAGGAGGCTCCTCGCCCCGTTGCGCTCGAGCGCCAGGCGAAGCTCGCCCTCGGGGTTCCGGTCGGAGACCAGCAGGACCTGCGCCGACCAGGGCCCATAGACCGAGAGCGAGGCGCGGTCGAACTTGGTGTGGTCCGCCAGAACGACGGTCTCGGTGGCGCGCTTCATCATGGCGCCATAGATCAGCGAGGGGCCGACGCCCGCGTCGCTCGGACCTTCCGCCGTCAGCCCGCTGGCGCCCAGCATGGCCTTGCCGGCGCGATAGCGCTGCAGCGCCTCGATGGTGTCGGGCCCGTGGATCAGCCCCTCCCGGCTGTCGTACTGGCCAGGCAGCATGAGCACCTTGTGAAACGGGTTCGACGCCAGCGCCATCGCCACCGAGAAGGCATGGGTGATGACGGTGAGGTGGTCGCGCTCCGCCGCGAGCCGCCTGGCGAAGATGGTGGTCGTCGCCCCGCCGCCGATCATCAGGATGTCGCCGGGCTCGACGAGCCTCACCGCCGCGGCGGCGATGCGCTCGCGCTCGGCCACCATCAGCTTCTCGCGCTCGGCGAGAGCCGGCTCGAAGCTGACGGGCCGCGTGGCGCCGCCATAGGTGCGATTGATGAGGCCGCGCTCGTCGAGCTCAGCCAGGTCGCGCCGCACCGTCTCGGTCGAGACGCCCAGAAGCTGGGCGAGTTCGTTCACCCGGAGCGTGGGCGCGGTGCGCAGCTCGGCGACGATCCGCGCCTGCCGGTCCGGTTTGGTGAACTTCATGTCGCTGCCTTGCATCGGGTCCATCACGCCATTGTGCCACGCCGCAGCGCGGTTTTGCAGGCCGGGCGTCAACATGACAAGCTTACCACACTCAGTCTGGCAATCGAGCGGATTCTGACCGCTTGACAACTGTTTTCCGTTGTGTTTGCATCATATGACATTGCAAGTCGGTCAATTCATGACTGAAGGAGCAAGCATGTACGACTATGGCCTCTTCCAGTTCGAGTCGAAGCAGGACCTGTTCGACAAGGCCATCCGCTTCTGGAATCCGGACAAGACGAAGTTCTGGCAGAAGGCGGGGATCGACCTCGTCATCGACCGGCGCGAGGGATATTTCCTCTACGACATGTCCGGCCGCCGCCTGATCGACCTGCACCTCAACGGCGGCACCTACAATTTCGGCCACCGCCACCCCGAGCTGGTGGAGACGCTGAAGGGCGCACTCGACTATTTCGACATCGGCAACCACTGGTTCCCCTCCGTCGCGCGCGCGGCGCTGGCGGAGCAGCTCGTCAAGGTGTCGCCGGGCATGAAATATGCCGTCTTCGCGCCGGGTGGTGCGGAGGCCGTGGACATCGCGTTGAAGAGTGCGCGCTATGCCACCAAGCGGCGCAAGATCGTGTCGGTCATCAAGGGCTATCACGGCCATTCAGGGCTCTCGGTCGCCGCG
>JADCDC010000055.1 GCA_020252385.1 Aestuariivirga sp. | reverse complement strand
GCTGAACCACCCCCTCACCCTGCCCTCTCCCCCACATGCGTGGGGGCGAGGAATGGGAATGTTTCACCCCTCCCCCAACACATGCGCCACCACCTTGCGCATCACGGTGGGCAGCGCCTCACCGGGCAGGTCCTCGCGCGCCGTCCAGCGGTAGTCGCCGTCCTCGAGGATTTCGCCATCGGCCAGTGCGATGGCGCGCCACACATCGAGTTCGAGATGGAAGTGCGTGAAGGTGTGGTGGACCTTTCCCGGAAGCACGCGCCATTCCGCCTTGAGCGGCGGCTCGCCCGCGGGCTCATCGGCCCAGGCGGTCGAGGGCACTTCCATCATGCCGCCGAGGAGGCCCTTCTCGGGCCTCCTGCGCAGGAGCACCGCGCCATCCGCCCGCTCGATCCAGAAGGCGGTGCCGCGGCGCGTGGGCACCTGCTTCTTCGCCTTCTTGCGCGGCAGGGAGGGGGCAAGGCCCGTGCTGCGGCCGCGGCAATCCCCCGCCCACGGACAGATCAGGCAGTTGGGGGATTTCGGCGTGCAGATGGTGGCGCCCAAGTCCATCATGGCCTGGGCGAAGTCCCCTGCCCGCTCCTCCGGCACCAGCGCCTGCGCATGCGCGCGAATTTCGGGCTTCGAATCGGGAAGCGGCGTCTCGATGGCATGAAGCCTGCTGATGACGCGCTCCACATTGCCGTCAACCGCCGCGTGCCGGCCGCCGAAGGCGATCGCCGCGATCGCACCCGCCGTGTAGGGCCCGATGCCGGGCAGCGTGCGCAGATCCGCCTCGGCTTGTGGGAAGCGCCCGTTGAAGCGCGCCGCCACCTCCCTCGCGCAGGCATGGAGATTGCGGGCGCGGGCATAATAGCCAAGCCCCGCCCAGGCTTTCAGCACGTCGTCGAGCGGGGCGGCCGCCAGCGCCTCGACGCTGGGCCACAGGCCCACAAACTTCTCGAAATAGGCCTTCACCGCCTGCACAGTGGTCTGCTGCAGCATGATCTCGGAGAGCCACACGCGGTAGGGATCGGCCACCTCCCCCGGCCGCGCCCGCCACGGCAGAACGCGGGCATGGACGTCATACCAGGCGAGTAGACGTTCGGCCGGGCTGGACTCCGGCCCTTTTCTGGCCATGCTGCTGCGCAAACAAGCGACTCCTGTTATAGAGCGACGATACAGAACAGGCTTCGGGCCCGGCAATGGAAACCCTCTCCAGGCATTTTCGCGAGATCACCAGGGCGGCCTTCGCGCGCTACGGCTTCGCGGCCGCCGACGTGGTGGCGAACTGGGAGGCGATCGTCGGCGCCGATCTCGCCTCCGTCTCCGCCCCCGAGCGCATCCGCTGGCCACGGGGCGCTGGCGAGGAGGCGCAGAAGCGGGGTGGCACGCTGGTCATCCGGGCCGCACCCGGCCGCGCCCTCGAACTACAATATGAAGCGTCCCGCATCGTGTCGCGAATCAACAGCTTTTTTGGCTACGCCGCCGTGGCCGGGATCAAGGTCATGCAGGCCGATGCCCTGCCGCAGGGCCCCCGGAAAGCTCCGCCAATTCCAGAAAAACCCGTTTGCGAACAAGAGCTTGCCTCCCTCGACGAGGGCCCCCTCAAGAGCGCGCTGGAGCGCCTCGGCAGGGGTGTCGCGGGGGCGGCCCGGAGTTCTCCACAAGCGAAATAACTGTTTTGTTTCACCCCCCAACATCTAGTAGGTAACCCACATGAGCATGATTACCCGCCGCCACCTCCTCCTCGCCGGTTCCGCCCTCGTGGCGGCAGGCAGCCTGCGCCCGGCCTTCGCCGTGGAGCTGGCCGAACTGCTGAAGCCGCCGACGCTCGGCGACATGGCGCTGGGGGCAGACGAGGGTGCGAAGGTGACGCTCGTCGAATACGCCTCCGCCACCTGCCCGCATTGCGCCGAATTCCACAAGGACGCCTGGAAGAAGATCAAGGCGGACTATGTGGACACCAAGAAGATCCGCTTCATCTTCCGCGAGTTCCCGCTGAACGATGCGGCGCTCGCCGCCTTCATGCTGGCCCGCGCGGCGCCGAAGGAAGCCTATTTCCCGATGATCGGCGTGCTCTTCGAAACGCTCGACACCTGGGCCAAGAACCCGGCGGAGGGCCTTCTCAACATCGCCAAGCAGGCGGGCTTCACCCAGGCGAAGTTCGAAGAGACGCTGAAGAACGAGGCGCTCGCCAAGGGCATCATGGAGATCCGCGACGCCGGCGCGAAGTTCGGCGTGGAGGGCACGCCGACCTTCTTCCTCAACGGCGAGAAGTTTGCCGGCCGCAGCTTCGAGGAATTCAAGGCGGCCATCGACCCGCTCCTCTGAGGGGCGGATTTTCTGGGGGCTAAGGACTCACGATGAAATTCACACGGCTCAGGCTTTCGGGATTCAAGTCCTTCGTGGAGCCGACGGACCTCCTGATCGAGCCCGGCCTTACCGGTGTCGTCGGCCCCAACGGCTGCGGCAAGTCGAACCTGCTCGAGGCGCTGCGCTGGGTGATGGGCGAGAGCTCCTACAAGTCGATGCGCGCGTCGGGCATGGACGACGTCATCTTCTCCGGCACGACAGAGCGCCCGGCCCGCAACATGGCCGAGGTGCTGGTCACCATGTCGAACGACGACGGCACGGCCCCGCCCCAGTACCAGGACCAGGAGATCCTCGAGATCTCGCGGCGCATCGAGCGCGACCAGGGCTCGGCCTACCGCATCAACGGCAAGGACGCGCGCGCCAGGGACGTGCAGCTTCTGTTCGCCGATGCCTCGACGGGCTCGCGCTCACCCGCGCTGGTGCGCCAGGGGCAGATCGGAGAAATCATCAACGCCAAGCCGCAGGCGCGCCGCCTCATCCTCGAGGAGGCGGCGGGCATCACCGGCCTTCACACCAGGCGGCATGAGGCGGAGCTGAAGCTCAGGGCGGCCGAGCAGAACCTGACCCGCCTCGACGACGTGACCGCGCAGCTCGAGACCCAGCTCAACAGCCTGAAGCGCCAGGCCCGCCAGGCGACAAAGTACAAGAGCCTCTCGGCCGAGATCCGGCGGCTCGAGGCGATGGGCCTCTATGTGAACTGGCGCGACGCCGCTGAAGCCGCGGAACGCGATGCGGCGGCCCTCGACGAGGCGACCCGCGTGCTGGCCGAGCACACGCGCGCAGCCTCCGAGAAGCTCCGCCTCCGCGACGACATGGGCGAGAAGCTCCCCGGCCTTCGCGAGCAGGAGGCCATCCGCGCCGCCGTGCTGCAGCGGGTGAGCCACGAGCGCAACGTGCTGGACGAGGAGGAGCGCCGCGCCGCCGAGCGCCGCAAGGAATTCGACCAGCGCATCGCCCAGATCAACGCCGACCTGACGCGCGAGCAGGAACTGCTGAACGACACCGATGGCGTTCTCGCCCGCCTCGCCGAGGAAGGCGAGACGCTGAAGGCGGCGCATGGCTCCGACACCGAGATCCGCTCGCAGGCGGCGGTGGCGCTGCAGGAAGCGGCCGATGCGCTGGCGCGCGCCCAGGAGGCGGCGGATGAGGCCGCGGCCCGGCTCTCCGAACTGACCGCGCGCCGCAACGCCATTCTCCGCGCGATCGAGGAACTGGGCGCGCGCGCCCAGCGGCTTGACCGGGAACTGCAGGAGACGGAGGGCAAGCGCCAGGCGCTGATGGCGCGCTTCACGATCGATGGCGACGGCGAGAAGCTTGCCGCCGCGGTCGAGCACGCGGTGGAGCAGGCGGATGATTTCGAGCAGCGGGTGGCCGAAGCGGAAGCCCGCCTGCGCGCTGCCCGCACCGCCGAGGCCGACAGCCGCTCCGCCCATGACGAGAAGCGCCGCCGGGCCGACAGGCTGCAGACGGAAGTCCGCACACTGACGAATCTTCTCAAGGCCGGCGGCGGCGACCTGTGGCCCTCGCTGGTCGACCAGGTGAGCGTCAGTGCCGGCTATGAGGCGGCACTGGGTGCTGCCCTTGGCGACGACATCGACGCCTCCGCCGATGAGGGCGCGCCCGTGCACTGGCGCGGCCTGCCGCCGCTTGCCGACACGGCGGCACTTCCGGACGGAGCCGAGCCCCTCGCCCGCGTCGTCGACGCGCCGGCCGCATTGCAGCGCCGCCTCTCGCACATCGGTGTTGTGTCGCGCGCACTCGGCCAGGCGCTGCAGCCGCAGCTTCTGCCGGGCCAGCGCCTCGTCTCGCGCGAGGGCGATGTCTGGCGCTGGGACGGTTTCACCGCCGCGGCGGATGCGCCGAGTGCCGCCGCCAAGCGCCTGGCCGAGCGGAACCGCCTGGCCTCGCTCGAGGTCGAGATGGCGGAGGCCGTTGCCGCCGCCGATGAGGCGGCAGAAGGCTTCGAGGCGGCGCGCGCCGCGAGCGAGGCCGCCGCCCGCGAGGAGCGCGAAACGCGCGACGCCCAGCGCGCCGCCCTGTCCGCCGTCGATTTCGCCCGCCGGGCGCTGACCCAGCATGAGCGGCAGGTTTCCGAGCAGCTGGCCCAGACCAGTGCGCTGGACGAGGCGCAGCGCCGCATCGAACAGTCTCTGGCGGAAGCGCGCCTGCAGCTCGACTCGGCCAATGCCGAAGCCGCCGGCCTTCCGGTGCTCGACGCGCTGCAGGGCGAACTCGTTGGCCTCCGCAACGCCGTGAACGGCGAGCGCGCCGCCTATGCCGAGGCCCGCGCCCGTCACGACGGGCTGGAGCGCGAGGCGAAGGCCCGCGCCGACCGCATCCGCTCGATCGAGTCCGAGATCGCGCAGTGGACGGCGCGCGCCGCCCGCGCCAATGAGCAGATCGAACAGCTGACCGCGCGTGCGGAGGAAACCCGCGCCGCGATCCTGGAGCTTGCCGCCCTGCCGCAGCAGCTCGCCGACCGCCGCCTCAAGCTGATGAACACGCTCTCCGAGGCAGAGGCCGAGCGCAAGGCCGCCTCCGACGCGCTGCAGGCGGCGGAGAACGAGGTGCGCCAGGCCGACCAGGAGCTGCGCGCCGTTCAGGAACTCCTGTCCAACGCGCGCGAGGAGCACGCGAGGCTCGGCGCCAGGCTCGAGGCCAGCACGCAGCGCCTCGAGGCTTCGGAGCGGCGCATTTCGGACGCGCTCCAGTGCCGCCCGGAAGAGGTCATCGCCACGGCCGGCATCGAGTCGGAGGAGATCCCCGAATCGGGCGAGATCGAACGCAAGCTCACGGGCCTGCGCGAGGACCGCGAGCGCCTGGGCGGCGTCAACCTGCGCGCCGACGATGAGGCGGTCGAGGTGGCCAAGCAGCTCGACGGGCTGGTGCGCGAGCGCGATGACCTGATCCAGGCCATCAACAAGCTGCGCGGCGGCATTTCGAGCCTGAACCGCGAGGGCCGCCAGCGCCTGCTCGACGCCTTCGGCACGGTGAACCAGAAGTTCGGCGAGCTCTTCACCACGCTGTTCGGCGGCGGCCGGGCGGAACTCCAGCTCATCGAATCGGAGGATCCGCTGGAAGCGGGCCTCGAGATCATCGCCAACCCGCCGGGCAAGAAGCCCACCACGCTGTCGCTGCTCTCGGGCGGCGAGCAGACGCTCACCGCGCTGTCCTTGATCTTCGCGGTGTTCCTCACCAACCCCTCGCCCATCTGCGTGCTGGACGAAGTCGACGCACCGTTGGATGACCACAACGTGGAGCGCTTCTGCAACCTGCTCGACGCGATGCTGGAGCGCACCGAGACGCGCTTCCTGATCATCACCCACCATGCGCTGACCATGGCCCGCATGCACCGCCTGTTCGGCGTCACCATGCTGGAGCGTGGCGTGTCGCAGCTCGTGTCGGTGAACCTCGAGGAGGCCGAGACGATGGTGGTGGCGCAGCCCGCGGCATGACCAATGTCGTCTTCGACATTGGCAATGTGTTGATCCACTGGGATCCCCGCGCCCTCTACGCCAAGATCTTCGACAGCGAGGAGGAGGTGGACTGGTTCCTCACCCATGTCTGCAATGCCGACTGGAACCTCGAGCAGGACCGCGGCCGGAGTTTCGAGGCGGCGATCGCCGAAGCGGCCGCGCGCCACCCCGACTATGCCGAGGCCATCGCCGCCTATAACCACCGCTGGCACGAGACCATCCTCGGGCCGATCGACGGCACGGTGGCGATCCTCAGCGAGCTGAAGGCCCGCGGAACGCCGCTCTACGCCATCACCAACTTCAACCAGCATAAGTTCCGCGAGACGCTCCAGCGCTTCCCCTTCCTCCAGCCGTCCTTCCGCGACATCGTGGTCTCGGGCGATGAGGGCGTGGTGAAGCCCGATCCCGCCATCTACCGCTTGCTGCTCGACCGGAACGGCCTCGAGGCCGCCTCCTGCCTGTTCATCGACGACAGCCCGAAAAACGTCACAGGCGCCGAGGCCGTTGGCATGAAGGCGCACCATTTCACCTCGCCGGAGGCGCTGAGGGCGGAACTGGTGGGCTTGAGGCTGCTGGACGGTTGACGGCCTCCTGCTTCGCTGAAGGGACACCCAGAGAGCCTGAGAGACAGAATCGCGGCGCTTCCTCGCGCGAATCGACGCAGCCCTTAAGAGGCCGAATTCCATCAACTATATCAATTACTTAAAACGCAAATCCATTTCTTGACACATTTTGGACCCGCAACTATGGTGCGCCCGCTTTGGAAGGGGAGAATTTCCGAGCGCGGGACGGCGTTTGCCCGGAGGTCACATGACTAAGCCTGGAGACGACACGCCTGACGAAAAGACTCCCCGCCCGGAGCTGGGCGACCTCTCGGAGCGCCTGAAGGACCTGTCCGGCCGCATTGCGGCAGAACAGTCCGAGCGCACCGAAAGCGAGCGACCGTCCGCGAGCATGCAGGGTGCCTCTGGCTTCGCCAAGGGGTACCGGCTCGCGAGCGAGTTCGTCGCCGGAACGCTGGTCGGCGGCCTTATCGGCTATGGCTTCGACTGGCTCTTCGGCACGTTGCCCTTCGGCCTGATTTTCTTCCTGCTCCTGGGTTTCGGAGCCGGCATCCTGAACATGGCCCGCGCGGGCAACAGGGTGCCTCCGGCAAAGGAGCGGCTTGGTTCAAACCTGCCGCAAAAAGCGGTCGCTGATGATGATGAAGAGGACTGAGCGTGGCTAACGATCCGATCAAGCAGTTCCAGATCAAGGAGCTCGCCGGCCCGGTCAACATCGGGGGTCTTGAGATCTCCTTCACCAATTCGGCCCTGTTCATGGCCGTGGCGGTCGGGATCGTCACGATCTTCCTGCTCGTGGCGGCAGGCAGGGGCGCGCTGGTTCCGGGCCGCGTCCAGGGCGTCGGCGAGGTGTGGTACGAATTCATACACAACATGGTGAAGAACGTGCTGGGGCCGGAGGGGAAACCGTTCTTCCCGCTCGTCTTCTCGCTGTTCTCCTTCGTGCTCGCGGCGAACATGCTGGGCATGTTCCCCTACTTCTTCACGGTGACGAGCCAGGTGGTCGTCACGGCATCGCTCGCCATCTTTGTCGTCGGCCTCGTCATCGTGGTCGGCATCGCCAAGCACGGGCTTGGCTGGTTCAAGCTCTTCGTGCCGCATGGCGTGCCCGTCGTCATCCTGCCCTTCATCTCGCTGATCGAGATCATCTCCTTCCTGTCCCGCCCGGTGAGCCTGGGGCTGCGTCTGTTCGGCAACATGCTGGCGGGCCACATCGTGCTCAAGGTCTTCGCGGGCTTCGTGGTGAGCCTTGCCGGTTACGGTGCGGTGGGCGTGGTCGGCGCGATTGCTCCGCTGTTCATGGCCATCGCCCTCACCGCGCTCGAGTTCCTGGTGTCGTTCCTGCAGGCCTTCGTGTTCGCGATCCTCACCTGCGTCTACCTCAACGACGCGCTCCACACCCATCACTGATTTCGATCCTTCAACCCAACCCGACGGTCATTCAAGGAGACTAAAATGGAAACTGAAGCAGCAAAGATGATTGGCGCCGGTATCGCCTGTATCGGCATGGGCGGCGCCGGCATCGGTGTCGGTCACATCTTCGGCAACTACCTGGCGGGCGCGCTGCGCAACCCCTCGGCGGCTCCGGCCCAGTTCACCAACGCGCTGATCGGCGCGGCGCTGGCCGAAGGCCTCGGCATCTTCTCGCTGGTTATCGCCCTGCTCCTGCTGTTCACGTAATATCCATTACGGCAGTCAAATCGAAGCCTGGCGGGCATCATGCCCGTGCAGGCTTCCCCATTTGAGGCTCCAGACATGTCGCAGACGACAATCGTCGTTGCAGAGGAAACCACGGCGGTGCCGGCTCCGGCCACACCCGAGGCCGGCCACACGACGGAAACCACCGGGCATGAAGGCGCGGCAAACGCCCCCTTCCCGCCGATGGACACCTCCACCTTCCCGTCGCAGATCTTCTGGCTCGTCATCTTCTTCGGCCTGCTCTACCTGCTCATGAGCAGGCTGGTGCTGCCGAAGATGGCGGCCGTTCTCGACAAGCGCCACAAG
>JADCDC010000549.1 GCA_020252385.1 Aestuariivirga sp. | reverse complement strand
CGAGTCCGCGGGCGGTTCCCTGCGTGACCAGCGTGCCTGACCAGAGCATCGACCTGCGATCGCCCAGCGGCGCGTCCTGCGGCACGGGCTCGACCGATTTTTCGACCGGAACCGATTCACCCGTGAGGATGGCCTCCTGCGCTGCAAGCCCGCGCGCCTCGAGCAGTCGCACGTCCGCGGGCACCTTGTCGCCCGCCTCCAGCAGCACGATGTCGCCCGGTACGAGGCCTGATCCGTCCACGCTCACGCGGCGGCCATCGCGCAGCACGGCAGCGCGTGGCGCCAGCATTCCGCGGATCGCGGCCATCGCCTTCTCGGCCTTGCCTTCCTGCAGGAAGCCGATCGCGGCGTTGGCCAACACGACGGCGAGGATCACCCCGGTGTCTATCCAGTGCTGCAGGCCTGCCGTCACCATGGCGGAGCCCAGCAGTACATAAATCAGCACATTGTTGAACTGGGCAAGAAAGCGGATCAGCGGCCCGCGCGACCGGACCTCCGGTAGGAGGTTCGGCCCATGCTGGGTCAGCCTGCGCGAGGCTTCATGGGCACTCAGGCCATCGGCTGCTGCGTCAAGTTCTTTGAGACAGTCAGCGGCGGGCTGTGCATGCGGGTCCGTCAGTCGCATGTCACCGTGCCGTATAGCCGCCGTCGATCACGATCTCCGCCCCGGTCACGAACTTGGCCTCCTCCGATGCCAGCCAGACAACGGCCCACGCGATATCATCGGGCTCGCCCATGTGGCCGAGAGGGTGGACGGAGCCAGCCGCCGCCTTCGCCGCCTCGAGATCGTCCGATATGGCGCGCAGGTGGTTCTCGACCATCGGCGTCCAGATGTAGCCTGGGTGGATCGAGTTCACGCGGATCCTCTCGGGCGCGTAGGTAATGGCGTCGTTCTTGGTCATCAGACGTACGGCGCCCTTTGAGGCATGATAGGGGGCAATGCCGCCCACTCCGATCAACCCGGCGATGGACGAGAGATTGATGATGGAGCCGCCTCCCGCAGCCCGCAGATGCGGGATCGCGTGTTTGGTGCAAAAGAACACGCCCTTGACATTGACGGCCTGCACCCGGTCCCACTCTGCCTCGGTGACCTGATCCGTTGGCGCAGGAGAACCGGAAATTCCTGCATTGTTTACCAAGACGTCAAGCCTGCCGAAGTGGGAAGCCGCCGCGTCGATCGCCGACTGGACGTAGCTCTGGACGCTGACGTCAACTTTCCAGAACCCTGCTTCCAGTCCGCGTGATGCCAACTCCGCTGCGAGGCCACCACCCTCCTTCTCCAGGACGTCAAGGATCGCGATCCTTGCACCCTCTTCGGCCATGCGGATCGCGCAGGCCCGTCCTATGCCGACCCCACCTCCGGTGATGATCGCCGTCTTTCCCAAGAGCCTGCCCATGATGCGCCTCCTGTCGATCCAATTGGCTGGACTTCACTCACGTCGGATCAGAGGCGGCATTGATCTACCGCAAGCATATAATTAAGGATTGTTCATGTTTCATGGCGGTGTGCCTGTCGTAACCTCAATACATGGAGGATCATGCATGAGCTTTCGCGACATCCTTGTTCACCTGAAGTCGCATGAGGATTGGTCGCCGCACATCGACCATGCGATCGGCACTGCCAGACTGTTTTCGTCCCACCTCCGTGCCCTTGTCACGTTTCACGAAGTCGTAATGCTGCGCAATCTTTCGCGCCACGTTGGCAAAGGCCTTGAATGTCAGATGGAGAAGGATGCCGCCATTGCCGAGCATCTCAAGACAAGGTTTCTGAAGGCTTGCGGCGAAGCTGGCGTCACAGCATCCTTTGAAACTGCAGAAGGCGCTGCTGGGGAACTCATGCCCTGGGCGGCGCGCCTCCACGACCTCACCATCATCGAGCAACGCCACCCTGATGTGGACGAACTTGGCTTCGATGCAGCGGAAGAGACGGCCCTGAGCGCCGGTCGCCCGGTACTCCTCGTACCGCGTCATGGGCGATTCGATCCTGCTCACGAACACATTCTCGTGGCATGGAATGGAAGCGCCATGGCGGCGTCAGCGGTCCAGGGTGCGCTGCCTTTCATCCAGCGAGCGAAGAAGGTGACGGTCTGCTCTGGTGAATTGCGCCTTCCCCTGAGGCCTGGGAGCCGAGTTCCGGACATATCGCTTGCCGGCCATCTCAAGAGGCATGTCGCTGAAGCCGTCGAGGAAAAGACCCAACTCGGTCCTGCTCTCGTCGGTGAGCATCTTCTTGACCGGGCAAACGAACTGGGATGCGGGATGATCGTGATGGGTGCATTTGGCCGCTCGTGGTTCTCCGAATATCTGCTTGGCGGCGCCACCCGCCATATTCTGAAGCACATGACTGTTCCGGTCCTCACCGGCCGTTAGGCCTGCTGGCTGTGGTGCCGGGTAAAGGCCGCAAGGGAGCAGAAGCGACCCCTGCAGAATAGGGAGTACGGACATGACCATCAGCTTGTATTTGCCACTCAGGACCTACCCTGATCCCGTTGAGGCAGGCATCTTCCCCGCCGTGGTCGGCGTGGCGCGCCACATCCGGGCCAGCATCACGGGCGCTGGAATTGAGGTTGACATTCCGCCGGTCAAGAACAAGCTGGCGGAGGCCATTCTCCATCTTCAGGAACAAATCAAGGCCGTAGAACAGACGAGTCGCGCCAATTGCGAGAGATTGCTCGAGGAGCTTGTGAGGCTCGGCGCGAATTCGGATGTGCCCATCACGTGCGAACACTTGCGTGTGCAACCAGCCCTGATTGACGATGCGCTTGTTCAAGCGG
>JADCDC010000548.1 GCA_020252385.1 Aestuariivirga sp. | reverse complement strand
GGAGCGGTCTTCGGGGTGCCACACGCAGCTCGCAACCAGACCATATTCGGTCGAGGGCTCGTCGAGTGCGGAAACCAGCAGCGCGTCGTTCTGCACGGCCCCTCCGGACTCGCCCTTGAAGGTGTAGGGGTTCAGGTTGTCGAAGGAGCCGACGAGGCCGAAGCGCACCCGCCCGCCCTTGGGTGCTGCCGGGTTCACGTAGTCGAAATGCTTGAAGTCCGGCGGATACTTCACGTCCTGGAACAGCGTCAGCGCGTGCCGGAACTGGCGGTCCTCGGCATGGGCGATCTGGATGCCGAAGAGCTTCGCGGCCGGGGCGAGGCCCGCGAGCTTGAGCAGTGTGCGGCGGCTGATGGTCATGGGGTGGGGGTTCTCCAGGCTTCGGTGCGCGGTCGGTCACTTAAGCAATCCGGCGCATAAATGAAAACACCGGCAAGGGGCTTGCCGGTGTTAAATCTTCGTGAGCTTTGCGGCCTTTACGGGGCAGGGAAGGGGACCGGGCTGTCCGACAGCGTGGCCAGATAGGCCAGCAGGTTGGCGCGGTCGGCGTCCTTCTTGAGGCCGCCATAGGCCATCTTGGTGCCGGGGATCGCCTGCTTGGGCGCCAGCAGGAACTCGTTCAGCGCCGCATAGTCCCACGGCTTGTCCTTCAGCGCCGCCATGGCCTCGGAATAGGAGAAGCCCTCGTGCACGCCATGCATGCGGCCGACGATGCCCCACAGGTTGGGGCCCACCTTGTTGGGGCCGCCCTTCGCCACGTCGTGGCAGGCCGCGCAGGCCTTGAACACGGCCTGACCCTTCGTGGCATCGGCGGAGGCGAGCAGCGTGCCGAGCGACACAGCAGGGGCGGCTTCGGCCGGCGCCTCTTCCGTGGCGGCCGAGGCCACCTCGACCGCGAAGCCCGGCTTTTCCGGCGCATCCCGGTGATAGACGATGCCCGCCAGTTCGTTGAGGCCGAACACCAGCAGCGCCGTGCCCAGCACCGCGCCGGCGATCTTGTTGAATTCAAAACTGTTCATGAAGGATCTGATCCCTTGAGCCGTCGGTCGGGCGCGGAAACTAGTGCTTTCTCGAAGCCACCGCAATAGTATAAGGGTGATTGTATCATTTTGCCGCGCCTCTCCCTAAACCCATGATAGATAACCAGAATACCATCGTCGTCATACCCGCCCGCATGGCCTCCACCAGGCTTCCGGGCAAGCCCCTGGCTGACATTCACGGCCTGCCGATGATCGTCCATTGCTGGAAGCGCGCGGTCGAGGCCAATATCGGGCAGGTGCTGGTGGCCGCCGCCGAGGTCGAGATCGCCGATGTCGTGCGCGCCCACGGCGGGGATGCGATCGTCACCAACCCGGCCCTTCCCTCGGGCTCGGACCGCATCGCCGAGGCGCTCTCGCTGCGTGATCCGAATCGCCGTTTCGAGCATGTCGTCAACCTCCAGGGGGATCTGCCGACCATTGACGCGCTGTCGATTCGCCGCTGCCTGGCGGGACTCGTCAACGAGGTGGCCGACATCTCCACCATCGCCGCCCTGATCGAGCGGGAGGAGGACGTCGCCAACCCCAACATCGTCAAGGCCATCGCTCCTTTAAGCGATGAGCGCGAGGTGGCCTTCGCGCGTGACTTCCTGCGCCGTGTGGGGCCGCAGCACCAGCCGCCCTTCTGGCATCACATCGGCGTCTACGCCTACCGCCGTCCGATCCTCGAGAAATTCGTGGAGCTTCCGGTGAGCCCCGCCGAGGCGGAGCGCAAGCTGGAGCAGATGCGGGCGATGGAAAACGGCATGCGCATCGTCGTGGTGCGGGTTGACACTGTGCCGCTCGGCGTCGATACGCCCCATGAACTCGAAACCGCCCGCCGCATGCTGAGGAAAAGCTGATGCCTTCGAAGATCGCCTACCAGGGCGAGCCCGGTGCCAATTCGCACATCGCCTGCGTCGAGGCCTATCCCACCTATGAGCCGATGCCCTGCGGCACCTTCGAGGACGCCTTCCAGGCGGTGGCCGAGGGCGAGGCGGCACTCGCCATGATCCCCATCGACAATTCGGTGGCGGGCCGCGTGGCCGACATCCACCACCTGCTGCCGCGCTCCAATCTCTACATCATCGGGGAGCACTTCCTGCCCGTGCATCACCAGCTGATGATCGTGCCGGGGGCGGATCTCGCCCGGGTGAAGACGGTGCACAGCCATGTCCATGCGCTGGGCCAGTGCCGCAAGGTGATGCGGGATCTGGGCCTGAAGCCCGTCGTCGCCGCCGATACCGCGGGTGCCGCCAGGGAGCTGTCCCAATCGCGCGATGCCTCGCGTGCGGCGATCGCCTCGCGGCTTGCGGCCGATATCTATGGCCTCGAGGTGGTGCGCGAGAACATCGAGGACGAGAGCCACAACACCACGCGCTTCGTGGTGCTCTCTGCCACGCCCCAGGACGCGGAGCCGGAGGACCAGCCGGTGATCACCACCTTCGTCTTCCGGGTCAGGAACGTGCCGGCCGCGCTCTACAAGGCCATGGGCGGCTTCGCCACCAACGGCGTCAACATGACGAAGCTCGAATCCTACCAGATCGAGGGCCAGTTCTCCGCCACCCAGTTCTACGCCGACATCGAGGGCCATCCCTCCGAGCGCAACGTGCGCCTCGCCATGGAGGAGCTCGAATTCTTCACCAGCTACCTCCGCGTCCTCGGCATCTACAAGGCCTCCCCCCACCGCGCCGAGATCGCCCGGCGCTTCGAGATGGCGTGACGCCCGGCGCTCAGCCGTCGAGCGCCACCCGCACCAGCTCATGCGCGATGGCATAGGGGTTCGCCGCATAGAGCCCGTCGGGATGCGTGCGCTCCATCATCATCCGCGCCTCTTCGGGCGGAAACCAGCGCGCCTCCTCGAGTTCGTTCTCGTCGAGCGTGATTTCTGAAGACAGCGCCTCGCCCACGAGGCCGATCATCAGGTTGGAGAGAAACGGCCAGGGCTGGCTCGTCACATAGCGCACCGCGCCCACCTTGACGCCCGCTTCCTCGAAGATCTCGCGGCGTGCCGCATCCTCAATCGTCTCGCCCGGCTCGACGAAGCCGGCGAGTGCCGAATACATGCCGGGCTTCCACGCCTTCTGCCGCCCGAGCAGGATGTTGCCGCCGTGCCGCACCACCATGATCACCACGGGGTCGGTGCGCGGAAAATGGTCCATGCCGCAGGACGGGCAGTGGCGGCGGTATCCCGCATCAGCAAGCTCGAGCCTTGCCGCACAGTTCGAACAGAAGTTCCGCCGCTCGTGCCACTGGATGAGCGAGCGCGCCTGGGCGAGGATGCCGAGTTCCTCAGGCGGCAGGGCCTCCTCCAATGCGAGGCTCCTGAGGTCGCGGAAGCCCTCCGCGGGCTCGGCCTTGCAGGCGAACCACGGGGCCCCATGCTGGTCGAGGCCCAACAGCACGGTCAGGTCCGGCAGGGCGTCCATCGCGGTCACGAGCCGCCCTTCGGCGATCAGCGTCGCATCGCCGGCGATGCGCACCAGTCTGGCGTCCTTGCGCTGCTTCAGTTCCGCCAGCCATCGGGCATCGGGACGGTCATTGGCGCGGCGGTCCAGCGGGTTCAGCACATAGGCAAGCGGCATCAGCGTATCCGGTCATTGAAAAAAGGCACCCGGGTTTTGACCCGGATGCCCCGAACTCCGCAAGCCGCTTTGCTAAGGCTCAGCTGTTCGCCGCCTTGGGCTGGGCCGCCTCGCGCTCCTTCAGCATGCCGTCGACGACGACGACCGTGCGCTCGAGATCGGCGATCGCATCCTCAAGTTCGACCCGCTGCTGGCGCAGCGCCTCCAGGCGCTCGCGCATCTTGGTCGATGCGATGCGCAATTGCGTCAGCTGGCCGTCGCGCAGATTGTAGAGATCGAGCATCTCCTTGATCTCTTCCAGCGCAAAGCCAACCTTCTTGCCGCGCAGGATCAGCTGCAGCCGGGCGCGGTCACGGTAGCTGAACAGCCGCGTCCAGCCCCGGCGTGCCGGATGCAGCAGGCCCTTCTGCTCGTAGAAGCGCAGCGTCCTCGGCGTCACGTCGAATTCACGGCAAAGCTCCGTGATCGAGTAGGTCCGATCCCTGTTCGAGCGATCCTTGGTCTCTGTCATGGTCATGGTCTGAAGCTCCAGTCGGATAGTCGTCTTGCGCCGCTTCAGGCCCGTATAGGCGCATCGGCGCTGATTGTGTAGACCCTGCGTCAATCTCCCGGGGCGCGTGGCCCCCGGCATGATCCGCGAGCTGGCAAATCACGCCGGAGGATCAATTGCTTAACCAAATCTTTACCAAACTGGTTAACGCTTGGACAGGGTTTTCCCGCGCTCTTTTCATGACCATTTGATGGTCAACCTCACGGCGGGTCGCGGAAGATCGGGAGAAGGCCGTTTTGAAACCGGGTGTTCCATGGAGTGTGAAGGGCATCGATCCGGAGGTCCGGACGGTGGCCAAGAGCGCTGCCAGGCGCGCCGGCATGACGCTCGG
>JADCDC010000547.1 GCA_020252385.1 Aestuariivirga sp. | reverse complement strand
GCGGACCTGTTGGTGAACCATGGCATCGCCCTCAACAAGCTCGGACGGGTGGCGGAATCGGTCGAAAACTACCGCGCCGCCCTGCAGCTTCAGCCCGACATGGCGGAGGCACACAACAACCTCGCCAACAGCCTGCTGGCGCTTGGCCGCCCTGACGAGGCGCTCGTGCATTTCGAGCGCGCCTCGGCCCTGAAGCCTTCCTACTTCGAGGCCTGGCTGGGTGCGGCCAATGTGCTGCTCGAGCGCGAGGAATTCGCGGAGGCGCTGACGCGTTTCGAAAAGGCCGTAAAGCTCGATCCGCGCCATGCCGATGCACAGAATGGGCGTGCCCGCGCGCTCCGCAAGCTGGACCGGCTGGAAGAGGCCGAGGCCGCCGTCAACCGGGCGCTCGCCATCGATCCGCAGCATGCCGGCGCCCTGTTCACGCGCGCCATGATCCGCCAGGCGCAGGACCGCATCGACGACTCCCTGTCTGATTATGACCGCTCCCTCGCTCTGGCTCCCGACAATGTCGAGGTCCTGGTCAGGAAGGCGGGCCTGCTGCGCCGCGAGAAGCGCTACGACGAGGCCATCAAGATCTATGACCAGGCCATCGCGCTCGCGCCGGATGCATCCAAGGCCTATTACGGCGCCGGCAGGTGCTTCATCGAGCAGCGCGAGTTCAACGCCGCGGCCATGAGCTTCGACGCCGCCATCGAGCGGCAGCCGGACGACGTGGGCAATCATTACTGGCGCGGCCATGCCCTGATGCTGATCGACTATGTCGACGAGGCGATGACATCCTTCGAGAAGTGCATCGAGTTGAAGCCCGACTTCGCGCATGCTCATCTCGCCCTGGCCAACATCTATTCCATGAGGAACCGCAACGAGGAGGCGCTGGCGGCGCTCGAAATCGTGCGCGAGCTGGTGCCGGACAAGGATCCGAACCTCGGCCGCCGCTTCATCGAGAAGATGAGGATGTGCATGTGGGGCGAATACCGGGAGGACCTCGCCGAAATCATCCGCCAGCTCGAGGCGGGCACGTCGTTGATCGATCCCCTGAGCGGCCTCCATTACCTCGGCTCCGCCGCGCTCCAGAGGCGCTGTGCTGAACTCGCCATCGCGGGGCTGTCGAGATCCGCCCTCCCGCCCAACAAGCCCGCGGTCCTCACGCGCGACCGGCGCATCGTGGTCGGTTACTATTCCGGCGACTTCCGCGAGCACGCCATGATGATGCTGATCTCCGAAGTCTTCGAACTGCACGACAAGGAGCGGTTCAAGCTGGTTGCCTTCTCCATGAAGAAGTCCCTCTCCAGCCAGAAGCGGCAGCGGGCCATGCCGAACTTCGAGGCGTTCCACGACGTCGACCATATGCTGGACCGCGAGATCATCGATCTCTCCCGGGAGGAGAACGTCAATGTCGCGATCGACCTGATGGGCCATACCCGGCACAGCAAGGGCAGCGTCTTCCTGTCGGGCGTGGCGCCCATACAGGTCAACAAGCAGGGCTTCCCCGGCACCATGGGCAGCCCGATGATGGACTACATCATCGCCGACCCCGTGCTCATTCCGGAGGAGATGCGGCAGCACTATTTCGAGAAGGTCGCCTATCTGCCGAACTCCTACCAGCCGAACGACCGGAAGCGCCACATATCGGACCGCGTCTTCACGCGCGAGGAGGTGGGCCTTCCACCCGAGGGATTCGTGTTTGCCTGCTTCAACCAGAGTTTCAAGGTCACGCCCGATGTCTTCACGATCTGGATGCGCATCCTGAAGGAGGCGCCGGGTTCGGTGCTGTGGCTCCTCACCTATACGCCGTCGGTGCGCAAGAACCTGCAGGCCGAGGCCCAGGCCCGCGGCATCGACCCCGCGCGCCTCGTCTTTGCGGATCCGATGCCGTCGCACGAGCACCTCGCGCGACACAGGCTGGCGGACCTGTTCCTCGACACGCTGCCCTACAATGCCCATACGACGGCGAGCGACGCACTGTGGGCGGGCCTGCCCGTGCTCACCAACATGGGAGAGACCTTCGCCAGCCGGGTGGCCGCCAGCCTGCTCCGCGCCGC
Source organism: Aestuariivirga sp. (assembly GCA_020252385.1). Lineage (GTDB taxonomy): Bacteria > Pseudomonadota > Alphaproteobacteria > Rhizobiales > Aestuariivirgaceae > Aestuariivirga. The sequence continues at coordinate 1,392 of JADCDC010000547.1, read as the reverse complement.
GGGCCTGCCCGAGCTGATCACCACTTCGGCCGATGACTACGAGCAACTGGCACTGCGGCTGTTCCGCGACCGCGCGATGCTTGCGGAGCTGCACAGGAAGCTTGCCGACAACCGCCTCTCCTGCGCCCTGTTCGACTCCGAGCGCTACACGCGCGATCTGGAAAGCCTCTATGCGCAGATGGTGGACCGGCACGAAAGGGGCCTGCCGCCCGACCATCTCTTCTCCTGAGGCCTATACAGCCTCGAGGATGGGACCGAGCCAGGGGGCATAGGGCTTCCAGCGGCCGACCGAGCCCGCGTGGATTGCGGATCGCACCTGAAGGCGGCTGAAGGTCCGCACGGTCGAACTGTTGGCGCCAGGCGAAAGGCAGGCCTCCTGCCAGGGGAGGCCGAGGAAGGCCAGGAGCTCCTCCACCACGGCGCGGGGCTCCGTCACCAGCCGCTCGTATTCGAGATCGAAGATGCGGCCCGGCAGGGCTTGCCTCCAGTGCCGCATGAGGCGGCGCTGCGCCGCAAGGTGGCGGGCAAAGGCCCGGGGCTCGTAGCTGTAGGAATGCGCCTGGTTCATCTCCGTCTGGACGGCGGAAATGAAGATATCGCCGGGATGGCGCGTGCAGTCGATGAAGCGCGCCCCGGGAAAGAGGATCGCGATTTCGCCAACATAGAGGAAGTTGTTCGGCATCTTGTCGACGGAGCGCGGCTTGGGCCTTGCGAGACGGGCCGCCACGTCGAGGTACTGGCGGGCAAGCGCCTTGACCTTCTCGGGGCCCTGTTCCGCCAGCGCGCTTTCCATTTCGGCGAGCTTGTGCGTGCCGCGCAGCTTCGCGGCGATCCACGTCATGGTCTCGATCTCGCCGATGTTGCCGATGGCGTCATGGGCGGCGAGGATTTCGGAGACGAGCGTCGTGCCCGAGCGCGGCAGGCCGATGACGAAGACGGGGCTTGCATCCGGCGTGCCGTAGAGCGCGGACAGCCGTGCGATGGTTTCCGCGGGGAAGGTGCCGATCCGCTCGTCCACGCTGCGCTCGAAGGCTTGGCCGTCAGCCGGTGGCCCCAGGAGCTGCTTTGCCGCCATCCAGCTGCGGAAGGCCTCCTCGTGGCGGCCGCTCGCCGCGAGCAGGCTTCCCCTGCGCAGCATCAGGTCGCTCTTCGCGAGAGGCACGAGGCCCGGCAGCGCCAGCTCGCGCTCGATCAGGCCATAGACCTCGGAGGCGGCATCCGGCCGTCCGATCTGCGACAGCAGGACGACGTAGCGGCTGCGGAAAGGTGTTGTCTCGATGCCGGCGCGGAGATGGGCTTCCGCCTCCTCCGTCCGCCCGAGCGAGAGCAGGCAGTCCACCCTGTCGAGTTCGATCTGCGGGCGGTCCTGCGCGGGCGCGGTTTGAAGCGCGC
>JADCDC010000546.1 GCA_020252385.1 Aestuariivirga sp. | reverse complement strand
TCCCCTGACACTCACCGCAGAGGAACTCGAGGCGCTGCATTTCGGCATGGCGGTGGCGGCCGAAGCCGCGGACCCCGTCCTGCAGAAGGCGGCAAGCTCTCTTCTCGCGAAGATCGACCGCGTTATCCCCCCGTCGCGGCGGGCCGATCCGCGGGCCTGGGGTTTTGCCGTCTATCCACTCGAGACCGCGGCGCAGGGCCATGCGCAGCTTCCCGCCCTGCGCCAGGCCGTGCGGGAAGAACGCATGATCCGCCTCACCTACCAGAAGCCATCGGACATCGCGGCGCAGACGCGGGAGGTCCGCCCTCTCCAGCTCGAATTCTGGGGATGGGCATGGACGCTGACGGCCTGGTGCGAGTTGCGCCAGGATTTTCGGGTCTTCCGGGTGGACCGGATCCAGTCCGTCGAACTCCTGGCAGCCAGGTTCAAGGATGAACCCGGACGAGGCCTGGCTGATTACCTGGCCATCATGGCGCAGTCTGCAACGTCTCGACGTAGCCGATGAGGTTCTCGACCCGGCGGGCGACCGAGCTTTCGTCCCCTTCCGCACCGCCCAGTTCGGCGGCGGCTTCTTCCTTGAACCACACGCCCCAGACCGGCATCTCGCGGTCGACATGGCCCTCGATGGGATCACGGCCGTCGATCAGCCGCGCCAGCCTGTCTTTCGGGAAGCTGCCATAGCGCGCGGTGAGGGTCGTCATATCGGGAACGGGCTTCGACAGGCCAAAGGCCTTGGGACCGCCGCCCTTGCCGTCCTCGCCATGGCAGCTGGCGCAATACATGTTGAAGTCAGCCTCGCCGGATACCCCGGCATTGCCCGTCTCCTGGGCTTGAACGGCAGCCGGAAACGTCAGTCCAAGCAGCAGAAGCGCCCATGCCGGACGGAACGGGGAAACACCCATGTCGATCACCCTTCGATTCACGCCGCGTTCCCACTGGCGAGTCTAGGGCGATCGGAAGCCTCTCCGCAAGCCTCGTGTCAGGCCGAGGCGGGCTTCAGCTGCACGCTCTCGCCGCAGCCGCAGGCGGAGACCTGGTTGGGGTTGTTGAAGACGAAGCCAGACTTCAGGGCGGAGCTCTGGTAGTCCATCTCAGTGCCGAGCAGGAACATCATGGCCTTGGCGTCGATCAGGACCTTCACCCCCTTGTCCTCGACCACCTCGTCGAAGGGTTTCTGGTCCTCGGCCCATTCCATGGTGTATTCCATGCCGGCGCAACCGCCGTTCTTCACGCCGATCCTGAGGCCGACGACGGGCTTCTCCGCCTTGGACATGATCTCGCGCACGCGCGCGGCAGCGGCATCGGTCAGCTTCATGACCTGCGGGAGCGGACGGGGATTGGCGGAGGCCATAGCGTTCTCCTTACCACATGTTGAGTGCGACGCGGGCCTCATCCGACATGCGGCTGTGGTCCCACGGCGGATCGAAGACGATGGTCGCCTTGCAGCTGGCGACACCCGGCACGGCGGAGACGGCATTCTCCACCCAGCCCGGCATGTCGCCCGCCACGGGGCAACCCGGAGCCGTCAACGTCATTTCGATGGCGACGTTCCGGTCGTCATCGATATCGACCTTGTAGATGAGGCCCAGTTCATAGATGTCGACCGGGATCTCGGGGTCGTAGACGGTCTTGAGGGCGGCGACGATGTCGTCCGTCAGCCGGGCGAGCTCGTCCGGCGGAATGGCCGAGGGATCGGGCGCATTGCCGGCTTGGCTCAGTGTGTCGGTGGCGGCTTCGGTCATCCGAATATCCTCCGTGCAGAGATAAGCGCATCTGCCAGAACGTCAACCCCTTCCAGCGTATTGTACATGGCAAAGGAAGCCCGGCAGGTCGCGGTGACACCGAAACGCTGCAGCAGCGGCTGGGTGCAATGGGTCCCGGCGCGGACGGCAACGCCCGCGCGGTCGATCACGGTGGCCACGTCATGGGCATGGGCCCCGTCCATGGTGAAGGAGACGATGGCGCCCTTATTCTTGGCCCGGCCGTAGATCCTGAGCGAATTGATCTCCGAGAGCCGCTCCATGGCCCGGTCCCGCAACAGCGCCTCATGCGCCGCAATGTTGTCCAGCCCCACGCCCCGCATGTAGTCGAGCGCCGCGCCGAGCCCGATCGCCTGAACGATGGCCGGTGTCCCCGCCTCGAAGCGGTGCGGCGGGTCGTTGTAGGTGACGCCGTCGGTCGTCACCTCGGAGATCATCTCGCCACCGCCCTGGTAGGGCGGCATCTTCGCCAGAAGATCCTTCTTGCCATAGAGCACGCCAATCCCCGTCGGCCCATAGGTCTTGTGGCCGGTGAAGACGAAGAAATCCGCATCCAGCGCCTGAACGTCGACAGGCATGTGCACCGCCGCCTGCGAGCCATCGACCAGCACGGGGATGCCCCTCGCATGCGCCAGCCTGATCACCTCCGCAACGGGCACCACGGTGCCCAGCGCATTGGACATCTGGGTGATGGCCACGATCTTCGTACGGGGGCTGAGGAGCTTCTCGAACTCCTCCAGCTGGAAATTGCCGTCCTCGTCGATGGGCGCCCACTTCAACACCGCGCCCGTGCGTTCCCGGTGGAAGTGCCAGGGCACGATGTTCGAATGATGCTCGAGGATCGAGAGCACGATCTCGTCCCCCTCCCCGATCACCATGCCGCCATAGCTCTGCGCCACCAGGTTGATGGCCTCGGTGGCATTGCGGGTGAAGATGATCTGCTCCGCCGAGGGCGCATTGAGGAAACGCCTCACGCTTTCGCGCGCATCCTCGAAGGCTTGGGTCGCGGCATTTGACAGGAAGTGAAGGCCGCGGTGGACGTTGGCATATTCCTCCGTATAGGCCTTGGTTATCGCATCCAGCACCGCCTTCGGCTTCTGCGCCGAAGCGGCGTTGTCGAGATAGACCAGCTTCTTGCCATAGACCTCGCGGGAGAGGATGGGGAAGTCCTTGCGGATGGCCTGAACATCATAAGCCATCAGCCCGTCCTCCGGTGATCGATCAGCCAGCGCGCGGCGTGGTCGGTCAGCGCGTCCC
>JADCDC010000545.1 GCA_020252385.1 Aestuariivirga sp. | reverse complement strand
AGGAAGGCGCAAGCGGCGCCGAGGAGAAGGGTCGCGCCGAAAACTGCCGAAGCCGATATGCCGAGCCTCATGTGAAGTCCTCCCGCCTGAACCAATTGCATGCGCGCACGGCGGGCGGATGACACTGTCCCCGCATTGCCGGACGGACGCGACAACCATAGGCTCGCCGTCCGCGCGCGACTGTGAGGAAAATCACAACGGAGGTGGCGGAACTGCCGGATGGGCGCCGGAAACCCATCTCAACATTCAAATCAGAAGATTCTTCAACTTTTGATAAGCAATGGGCTCAGTCAGTCTTCCATGCCGCTCATGACGCGCCGCAGCGAGAGCAGCCACTTGTCCGCCATGTCGGTGTTCCGGTAGTCGCGGAAGCACGGCGTGCCCAGCGTGTAGTGGATGAGCCTCGCGTCCTCGCGGGGCTCGTATTCGATCGCAAGCCAGTTCCACTCCTTGGGGATCTCGCCGATCTTCTCATCCTCGAGCCACTTGAAGCGATGCAGGAAGGCGCCGTCCTTTCCCTCCACGAAGGCGGGCGTGAGCTGCCGGTTGTCCGGGTGCTCACAGTTCCAGAGGATCACACTCGACCAGTTCTTGCGCGGATAGTTCTCGTTCTTGTTGCCGAGATACTTGGTGCCCGCCTTGGTCTTGTAGTCGTGCTTCGCGACGAGGACGGCCTTCGACGGATCGCGCAGCTTCCACAATTCGGCGATGTCCGCGTTGCAGATCATGTCGCCGTCGGCGAAGATCGCCCAGCCCTTGTAGCCCATCAGGTAGGGCGTGAGGAACCGCGTGTAGATGAAGACGTTGCTGCCATCGGCGTGGCGCTCGGTGTAGCCCGCGATGGCATGCGGGTTGAGCGGCAGGAACTGCACCGGCAGGCTCGCCTTGTCGATCACGCTTTGACAGAACACGTGATAGGCAACCGCCTCCCTCTGGTCGAAGCCGACGACGAGGTTGATGCGCTCTGTCATATGTTTTCCCTGATCCAGCCCGCTGCCTGGTGAATGGCTTGCGACCAGTCCCGATTATCAGCCTGGCTGAACAATCTCAAGCTGGGATACCACGGGCTCGAGGGCCCCTCGTGCCAGTACCAGATGCGTCCGCTGCCGGAGGGTACGAGCACCGCGGCCGGCTTGCCGATGGCGCCTGCAAGATGCGCGGTCACGTTGCTGGTGGTCAGCACCACGTCGCATGCGTCGATGGCAGCGAGGAGACCGTCGATGTCGGCGAACACGTCAAGCCCCGCGAGCCGATGCACACGCGCGCCCAGCAGCGTTTCCGCATCCGCGATGTCGGCGGAGACATCGCCATACTGGAGGTTCACGAAGCTGATGTCGGGGCTCGTCAGCAGGGGTGCCAGGTCGCTAAGCGCGATGCTCTTCTCCTCGCCGAACTGCTTGTTGGCGCTCTTCCAGGCGATGCCGCAGACGCGCTTGCGGGTGAGGACGGGGTTGGCCTCCCTCAGCGCGTCGCGCCGGTGCATGTCAGCGGCGAGGAAGGGATAGCGCCGTTCAGCCAGCTTCGCGGCCGTGAGGTTGAGGATCCCGCCCAGATCCGCAACGGGGGCCTGCGCGTCGAAGCCTTCGTTGATGGGATGCGCCTGCGCGGCGCGGTCGAGAAGCCCGATCCCGGGGAATGAGCGCGCGAAGACCGGATGAAGCCGGCGGTCGGCCGCGAGCGTGAGGGTGACGCCGTCCCTCGGGATGAGCGACAGCATCGAGGCATGGAAGATCTCGTCACCCACGCCCTGCTCGGCCCACAGCAGCACATGGCCGGCGGAAGGCTCGCCCTCCCAGCTGGGCAGGCGGGTTTCAAGCGGGGCGCTGTTGGGCTCCTTCCTCTGCCAGCGGGCCCGGTAGAGCGCGAACCCGGCGCGGTAGTCGCCACGTGAGAGGAGCAGCAGCCCCTTGTTGTAGCGGGCCTCGGCATGACCATCGATCCCGATTGCCGTGTCGTAACTGGCGAGCGCCTCCTCGATCCGATTCAGGCGGCCGAGCGCAATCCCGCGGTTGCTGTGCGCCTCGGCATAGGCGGGCTTCAGGGCGATGGCGCGGTCGAAGCTCTCGAGCGCCTCCGCATGCCGCTTCAATTCGTTCAGCATCACGCCGCGGTTGCTGTGAGCTTCGGCGTAATCGGGCTTGAGGGCGATCGCCCTGTCATAGCTCGCGAGCGCCTCATCGAAGCGCTTCATCCGATTCAGCACATTGGCACGGCTGCAATGGCCCTCGGCCAGTCCGGGCTTGAGCGCGATGGCCGCATCGCAGCTTGCCAGGGCCTCGTCCAGCCGTCCAAGTTCCCGCAGCGAATCGCCGCGTCCGCTGTGGGCCTCGGCATGGCGCGGCGCGATCCTGATCGCGCTGTCATGACTTGCAACGGCCTCGGAAAAGCGCATCAGGCGGTGAAGCATCAGTCCACGATAGACATGCGCCTCCGCCGCCAGCGGATTGCGCGCGATCGCCTCCTCATAGCGCGTCAGCGCGTCATGATGACGGCCGCCCTCACCCAGAACGCCGGCAAGGTTCATGAGGATCTCGAACCGGCCGGGCTGGTGCTCGAGCGCCCGCTCGTAGCAGGTCTGCGCTTCATTGAGCCTGCCGAGGTCCTTCAGCGCATTGCCCTTGTTGTAAAGGGCATCGGCAAGGCCGGGCTTCAGCGCGAGTGCGGCATCGAAATCCCCCAGCGCCTCGGCCGGCCTGCCAAGCGCCCGCCTCACGATGCCGCGATGGTTGAACACGGAGGCGACGTCCCGCCGCAGTCCAAGCGCAGCGTCAAGGTGCTTGAGCGCCTCCTGCGGCTCGCCGTTCTGGTAGAGGCACAGCCCAAGGAGCTGCAGCGCGTCGAAGTTCCGCGCATCCCGCTGCAGCACGGCGCGATAGAGCGCGATGGCCTCGCGGAGCTGGCCGGCCTGATGCTTCTGGAAGGCGCCTCTCAACAGCGCGGCCGTCGGTGGCGAACTTGATGTCATGCGTTAGCCGATCATGGTATCCGGGGTCGCGCGCGACGGCCAGTGCCCAGCAATGCTGCGCATGCGCAAGGCTATCACCATCTGCGGAATGCCGTCCAGACAGATGCTTGGAACGGTGCTGACCTTCATCCCAGGATTCGCGCCGTAACGAGATCTGCCGGGCTGGTGTAGGCCAAGCTGTTCTCAAACAGGAGGTCCGCGTCACCGAGGACATCCATTGCCACCTTCAGGATATTGTATTCGATCGAGGACCTGAAATACTGACCTTCGTCTCGTGCAACGGACAACTTCCAGTCAAGATCTGGATAGAACTTGAAATGGGCAATGCAGGACATGTTGTCCAGTGAGTGCTGCTGGTTGATCCAGTGATGGGCGAAGCGCTTCAGCGAGGCGTCTGTCTTCAGCAATGGAAACTTGAAGTTTGTCGGCAGGTTGAGATCGCTGCCGCGAATGCCGGCCTTGCCGAGTTCAGCGAGCGAATTCCTCCTGAGATATTCGAGAATCCGCCCTCTCACTCCGCCGTTGATCGTCAGCACCTGCTTCGTCACGGGATGCAGCTGATGGTAAGGACCCGCGTCGAAATAGGGGCTACCCGTGAATGGCGCGACATGGGTTGCATGATTGCGGTCACGCAGTCTCCGCGGGTAGAAGTCCACCATCGGCGCAAAGGAGTACATCTGCCCCCGCTCTTCAAGAAACGCGATGTATTCGGCAACTGCATTCATGGGTGGAGGAAGGATCAGGAACTCGTCGGCATCGACGACGGCATGCCATCGTCCCAGCATGAGTTCGTTCGAGATCGACTCCTTCAGGAAGTGCCCCAGCTTCACGGGGATGCCCTGCGGCGTCGTGTAGAGAACGTCTCCGTAGCGATACCGGCTGGACGTCAGCAGGGATACGTCGCTTTCGGCCTCCAGCATGGCGACGAACTCCTCATCGCAACTGTCGAGGTAGATCTGGAAATTGGTGATTCCGATCGACCTGTAGTGGGCGAGGAAGTGAGGCAGGAAGTAGGTTTCGTTGCGCATGATGCAGAAGAGCGGCACGCCATCGAATGGCGAGGCTCGCTCGGTCAACACCGTGACGCCGATCTCTCCCATGCCGGTCCTCGAAATCAATGCCTGAGACGACATGTGTCGATGCTCCCTGAGCT
>JADCDC010000544.1 GCA_020252385.1 Aestuariivirga sp. | reverse complement strand
CGCCGGGCGAGCGGCGCAGCCTGTTCGCCAGGATCGTGGAGGGCGCATTGGGCGGGCTGGAGCGGGGCTATCGCGCCAGCCTGTCGCTCGCGCTGCGCCTGCGCTGGCTGGTGCTCGCCGTGGCGCTGGGGGTGGGCATTGGCGGCGGCTGGCTGTTCACCCAGATCAAGTCCGAACTCTCCCCCACCGAGGACCGCGGCACCATCATCGTCACGGGCAATGCGCCGGAGGGGGCGAGCTTCGGCTACACCCAGCGCTATGGCGGGCAGGTGGAGGAGCTCTTGGCACAGGTGCCGGAACTGCGCTCCTACCTGGTGATCGTGGGCGCTGGCGAGGTCACGCGCTTCCTCTCCTTCGCCAGGCTCAAGGACTGGGCGGAGCGCGACGTGTCGCAGCAGGAGGTGACGCAGGAACTGGCGGGCAAGCTCCGCAAGGTGGCGGGTGTGCAGGCCTTCGCCACCAATCCCGCCTCGCTCGGCACGCGGGGCTTCGGCAAGCCCTTCCAGTTCGTGATCCAGTCGTCAGCCTCCTATGAGGAGATCAACGCGCTGGCCGACCAGCTGGTCGAGAAGCTCCGGGACAATCCCGGCCTCACCGACATCGACACCGACATGCGCCTCAACAAGCCCGAGGTCGATGTCACCATCGACCGCACGCGCGTGGCCGACTTGGGCCTCGACATCTCGGTCATCGGCCGCACGCTCGAGACATTGCTGGGCGGGCGCAATGTCTCGACCTTCCAGATCGGGTCGGAACAGTATGACGTGACGGTGGCGCTGCCCGCCGCCGAGCGCACCTCGCCCGAAACCCTCTCCCGCATCTTCGTCAGGGCGGAGGACGGGCAGATGGTGCAGCTCTCGAACATCGTCACGGCGAAGGTCACGGTGTCGCCGCGCGACCTCCGCCGCTTCAACCAGCTCCGCGCCATCACCATCCAGGCCAATCTGGCGCCGGGCTACACGCTGGGCGAGGCGATTGCCGCCGTGAACCAGGCGGCGGCCGAGGTGCTGCCCGAGGGCACGCTCACCGACCTCACCGGCCAGGCGCGCGAGTTCCGCGATGCGAGCTCGAACCTGGCGCTCGTCTTCGTCATGGCGCTGGCCTTCATCTATCTGGTGCTCGCCGCGCAGTTCGAAAGCTTCCGCGATCCCTTGATGATCATGGTCTCGGTGCCGCTCTCGATGACGGGTGCGCTTCTGGCGCTGTGGCTCACCGGCGGAACGCTCAACGTCTATTCGCAGATCGGGCTTGTGACGCTGATCGGCCTCATCACCAAGCACGGCATCCTCATCGTCGACTTCGCCAACAAGCTGCAGCAGGAAGGAAACGAGCGGCTGGAAGCCATCCTCGAGGCCTCGCGCATGCGGCTGAGGCCGATCCTGATGACCACCGCCGCGATGATCCTCGGCGCCATCCCGCTCGCCATCGCAACGGGTGCCGGTGCCGAAAGCCGCCAGCAGATCGGCTGGGTCATCGTCGGCGGCATGAGCCTGGGGACGGTGCTGACGCTGTTCGTGGTGCCCTGCGTCTATGCGGTGATGGGCTGGCGGCCGAAGGCCGCGGCACCGCTCGCGAGGCCGCAAGCGGCGGAGTGAATGTCCCTTCTCCCGTTGCGGCACGCAATGGGAGAAGGTGCCCGACAGGGCGGATGAGGGCTCTGTCCACCAGCACGACTCGCGGAAAGAGGCCCTCATCCGTCGCTTCGCGCCACCTTCTCCCATCAGCTTCGCCGACGGGAGAAGGGAAAGATCAGTCCTTCGCCTTCCCCTCGTCCTCGCCCGGCTCTTCCTCCGCGGCCGGGATGGCGTAATGCCCGCCGAGCCAGCGGTTGAGGTCGACCTGGGCGCAGCGGGTGGAACAGAAGGGGTGGGTCTTGTGCTGGGAGGGCTTGCCGCAGATGGGGCAGGGGCGGCGGGGTCTCAGCCGCACCGGTTCGGTCATCTCAGACCTCCGATTTTTGCGCCGTCATCCAGCTGTGGAACACCGGGTAGCCCGCACCCTCGAGCAGGTGCACCGTCTCGTAGAGCGGCAGGCCGATGACGGCCGAATAGGAACCCGTCAGCATACGGACGAATGCCTCGGCGCGGCCCTGGATGGCATAGCCTCCTGCCTTGCCGCGCCACTCGCCGGACGCGATGTAGCTGTCGATGTCCTCGCGCGAGAGGCGCTTGAAGCGCACCTTGGTCTCGACACAGCGGCTCGAGGCCTTGTTCCCGGGTGCGATCAGATGGACGGTGGAATAGACCCAGTGCGAGCGCCCGGAGAGGAGCGACAGGCAATCCAGCGCATCGTCCACCGTCTCGGCCTTGGGCAGCACGCGCCGGCCAAGGCCCACGACCGTGTCGGCGGCGAGCACGAAGGCGTTGGGCCCCTGCGCCCGCACCAGCGGCATCTCGAGGGCGCGCTCCGCCTTGCCGCGGGCGAGCCTGATCGACAGCGCGCGCGGCGTCTCGCGCTTCAGCGGAATCTCGTCGATGTCGGACGGGTTCAAGAGGTCGGGCGTGAGGCCGACGCGCTCGAGGAGTTGCAGCCGGCGCGGCGAGGCGCTGGCCAGCACGAGCCTCACGGGTGCGCCAGCACCCGGTCTTTTACTTGAAGCGATAATTGATGCGGCCCTTCGTCAGGTCATAGGGCGTCATTTCGACCATCACGCGGTCGCCCGCCAGAACGCGGATGCGGTTCTTGCGCATCTTGCCGGCGGTGTGGGCGATGATCTCGTGGTTGTTGTCCAGCTTCACGCGGAACGTCGCGTTGGGCAGAAGTTCGGTCACGGTACCTTCGAATTCGAGCAGTTCTTCCTTGGCCATGTGGCTCCTTGGTATGGGGGGTTCGCAAAGTCGCGCGGAAAATGGACCTGTTGGGGCCCAAAATCAAGCCTGCGGGATCAGATCATTCCGGCATCCATCAGGTAGAGCAGGATCGAGGCGCTGATCGCCGCAAGTGCTGTTCCAAGCGCGATGGCGCCTGAGACCGCCGCCACCGCCTCCTCGTTGCGCTGGGAGAACAGGAAGGCGTTGGCACCCGTCGGCATCGCCGCGAACAGCACCGCCACCTGCGCCCACAAGGGCGGTACCGAAACCACGTAGCGCAGCATCAGGAACACCAGGACCGGCATCAGCACCATCTTGAGCGCGATCAGCGTGAACATGCCGCCCCACGAGCCCTTCAGCGAATAGCCCGCGAGCGACACGCCGAGCGCGAACAGCGCGGTCGGCACCGAGGCGTCCGCCAGCATGTCGAGCATGGTGCCGAAGACCGGGTGCAGCCCCAGCCCGGTGAACCGCCACAGCGTGCCGGCCAGAAGCCCCAGCACGATGGCGTTGGTGGCGAGGTTGCGGAACAGGTCCCTGGCGGTGCGCCCGATCGAGAACGTGGCCTGCGTCTGGAACAGCGCGCGGTGCAGCATGGCGGTGAACCACAGGATGGGCGCATGGATCGACAGGATCATGCCGAGGGGAATGGCCACCTGCTGGCCGAAATGCGAAAGCGCCAGCGGTGTCCCGAGCAACGCCAGATTGCCGAAGCCCGCCGCCATGGACGCCGCCGCACCGCCTGAGACATTGAGCGAGGAGACGCCGCGCGACACGACCGCCGCCGCCACCCAGGTGACGGCCAGCCCGCCGAAGAAGGCGATCCACAATCCCCAGGGCGCGGCCTGCTGCGGCTCCATGGTGGCCACCGTCTTGAACAGCAGCGCGGGGATGGCGACGTTGAAGACGAAGAGCGTGATGCCGCGGCCCGCCGCCGCGTCGAAGATGCGGGCCCTGGTGAAGCCGTAGCCCAGCACGATCATGCCGAAGACCGGCAGGACGGTGGTGAGGATCCCCTCCACCGAAGCGGGG
>JADCDC010000543.1 GCA_020252385.1 Aestuariivirga sp. | reverse complement strand
ACCTTCTGGTTGCGGCGCTGGATCGAGCACTCGCGCTCGAACAGGTGCACGATGTTGCCGTGCTTGTCGCCCAGCACCTGGATCTCGATGTGGCGCGGGTTGACGATGAACTTCTCGATGAACACGCGGTCATCGCCGAAGGAGGACTTGGCCTCGGATTTCGCGCGGGTGAAGCCTTCCTTCACCTCGGCTTCCGAGTACGCAATGCGCATGCCCTTGCCGCCGCCGCCGGCGGAGGCCTTGATCATGACGGGGTAACCGATTTCGCCCGCGATCTTCACAGCCTCGTCGGCATCATCGATGATGCCCATGTAGCCGGGAACGGTCGAGACCTTCGCCGCGGCCGCCGCCTTCTTCGACTCGATCTTGTCGCCCATCGCATCGATGGCGCCGGGATTGGGGCCGATGAAGGTGATGCCCGCCGCCTGCAGCGCCTTGGGGAAGGCCGAACGCTCCGAGAGGAAGCCATAGCCCGGGTGCACGGCCTCCGCCCCGCTCTTGAGGCAGGCCTCCACGATCTTGTCGATCAGCAGGTAGGACTGGGCGGCGGGCGGCGGCCCGATGTGGATCTTCTCGTCCGCCATCTCGACATGGAGGGCCCGGGCGTCGGCGTCCGAATAGACGGCGACCGTGGCGATGCCCATCCGCCTCGCGGTCTTGATGACACGGCAGGCGATCTCGCCCCGGTTGGCAATCAGAATCTTCTTGAACATGGAGCCCCAGACACCGTTACGGAACGGGGTTCTAGACCGAACGGCAGGCTGCGGCAATCACACCAAAGGTGAGGCTGTGCCACCCCTCCCCCCCTCAAACTTTCCCGCACAAGCGGGGCGGGCTGCGCTATAGCCCCGCCCCATGAGCGAGCAGAACGACATCATCTATGGCGTCCACCCGGTGGTGGAGGCGCTGAAGAACCCCAGGCGCAAGATCTATTCGCTGAAGGCCTCGAAGAACGCCGCCGACCGGCTGGCGGCCGAGATCGCGGCGCGTGGGCTGACGCCCGAAATCGTGCACCCCAACGTGCTGGACCGGCGGCTGGGCCCCGACGCCGTGCACCAGGGCCTGCTCATGGAGGCCAGGGCCCTCGACCAGCCGCGCCTCGACCAGATCGAGAAATCGGGGATCGTGGTGCTGCTGGACCAGGTGACGGACCCCCACAATGTGGGCGCCATCCTGAGGAGCTGTGCGGCCTTCAACGTGACGGCCCTCGTCGCCACCGCGCGCCATAGCCCAGAGGCCTCCGCCGTTCTGTTCAAGTCGGCGTCCGGCGCCTATGAGCACGTGCCCTTCGTAAAGGTCACCAACCTCGCCCGCGCCATCCAGGAGCTGAAGGACGCGAGCTTCCGTATCCTGGGGCTGGACAGCGACGCGCCGGAGGAGATTTCGGGGATCGACGCCAGACCCCCCATCGCCATCGTGCTGGGAGCGGAGGGCAAGGGCCTCCGCCAGCTGACCCGGGACAGCTGCGACCACCTCGTCCGCCTCGCCATGAACGGCCCGATCCGCAGCCTCAACGTCTCCAACGCCTGCGCCGTCTCGCTCTACGCGCTGACCCGCCGCTGAAGGCTTGCGGATCACCCGCCCCCGCCGTAAGGAAAGCCTCTCAGGCCGGCTTAGCTCAGTTGGTAGAGCACCTGATTTGTAATCAGGGGGTCAGGGGTTCGAGTCCCTTAGCCGGCACCAGATCACCATAGAAACCTGTTTTATATCAATGAATTAGAGACTAGTTGGCGGGTTTGTCCATCGCTCTGTCCATCACCACATGCTGAAACACTACTGGACGTTAAAGTTCACTATTGAACTCTAGCACCGCCCTCCCCACCTTTCTCGCATTCCCGTGCCCGGCAGCCGCGGAGTGAGGCCTCACTACCTCACCAATCGCCGCCAGCCGTGCCCCATGCCAAGGCGCACCGCATAGTGCCGATACATCAACGGCACAAAGTTGTCCCCCTTGGAGTGACGTGGTGGCGGTGCGGGGACCGGGCCAAACGAGCGGCGCTGCAGCGTTGCAAGTGAAGGCTCGGCCGATGCAGCTGTGAACGGCGGATATCCGTTCGACAGCCTAGAACTCACAATCCTTGTGGTCCTGTGAGCGCTCAAAGGCCAGAAAGGTATGGGCCAAATGGCCCGGAAGAATCTGGTTGTTAAGGTAGAGATCAAGATTGACGTGGCTGCTTGCCTTCGGGTGATCGCCTGGCTGATCCTGATCCTCCACTCATAGTGGGAGGCTCCGGCAAGTCCGGGGCCTCCTTTTCTCTTGGCGCCCGATCATCCTCTTGATCAGACGGTCCATGGCCCGGCTCACCATTGACTTCGTGCGAGAATTCTGCACCTGGCAGACGGGTGGAGGCGCCTCAGCCTAAGAGCCGGCTAACTATGGGTTAGATCGATTTCTGGCATGGCAATCGGGGAGGCCAGCTCAAGCTGGAGCACACCGTTTTATGCTGCATCACCATTATCCGGCGGTGTGGATGCCTCGGGTTCCGCAGCACCATCTGGCTCAATTTCCAGCTGCTTCATGAGGAGCCGTTGAAGCAAGCCGTGCAATGGCGCCAAGCTAAACTGCCCAGTAGCCAAAGAGGCGTCCACCGCCTTTATGGCAGCGACATACTCAGCATGATTCTGCCTTAGCGCCTCCGGCAGGATCATTTCTCCCTTCAGCCACCCTCCAAGCTTGAGGCACAACACGTAGTAACAGGCAGCGCGCGCCGTACGGCCGTTTCCGTTTATGAATGGGTGAATAAGGTTCAACTTCCAAAGGACGAACGCCGCCAGAACCAATGGGTCCCCTTTGCGCCACTCGTGATTCACCTGGTTTATAAAATCTTCCATCAGCGATGGAACCGCAAAAGCAGGTGGCGGCTGGTAATCGTCGCCAACCTTTACCTCGCAGGGCCGGTACTCTCCTGCATAGGGGTGCAGGCAGGCTATGGCGTGGAAGTTGAGCGCGCGGATTATCGTAGAAGAAAAGTAAGGCCGCTGCATTGCGAGTGCGGCGGCCACGATGGAGCGGAGGAAGTCGTATTGGCGATTGCCGTTGTCTACGGTCAGCGCCTGATAGATCGGGTGTTCTTCTGTGCCAGTAAACTCGTGGACTATCACTCAGGCTGCCGTCAGTTGCTTTCCCTCACGCTTGAGCAACATCCGTTCAACCTCATCACGAGTCAAGGTGCTCTCGGTATCCAGAGTACCCATTATATATGAAATCCTTTGCTTTTGGATTTCTTCGGCGGTCATGGGCTTGCCGGCCGCCTCTTTCAATTTCGCCAAAACCCTCACATCAGTCAGAACTTCTGTCATTGCGGGTCCCTCCTTCATCCTGCCCAATACGGGCCGCCGCTTGCCACGGTCTGGAGCCGACCTTACGCTGAGCGGCGCCGCCCGTCTATGGGCACCACACTGTCACCGTGTAGACTGCCAGGAAAATAGTTGCCAAGCCGTGACGGGACAATCCTGCCTTACGTCGCAGGCATGGCCTTGGTTCCCGTGCAACAACCTGATTCGGCGGGCCGCCATCGGCTGCCGTTCTGATTCGGTGGAGAACGCCACCAACTGCACCGACACCTACCAGAGGTAGACGACTGTGAAGCAGGCGGAGAGCTCATGCGTGAGGATCCAGAACGAGCCCAACACCGGCGCCCACAGGAAGGCGGCGGCTAGCCTGTTCCACAGGTCCGGGCTCCGCTCAGCATCCTCAGGCCGGCCACGCTACAGGCCCTCCGCCTTCACCTTTTGCAATCCCCTGAGCTTTCGTGGACGCCGGTACTCGTAATCCTTACGAGCGATGACTGTCAGCACGTCGAGAAGCATGCCGAGGCCCAAACCTGACGGAGCCTGCGTTCGCCAGTCTTCAGTCTCCCCTCACCCCGCCTTCACCACAGCCGGCGGCTGCCAGGTGCCGCGGCCGGGGGGGAGGATCGAGGGGGTGCCGGTCGAGGGCCAGTAGAGGCGCATGGCGAGGTAGATCGTGCCGGCGGGGGCCGGGAGCCAATTCGATTCCTTGTCGGCACCCGGCGACTTGTTCTGGATGTAGATGGTGAGTGAGCCATCGTCGTTCTTCTTGAGGTTCGGCAGCATCGGCGAATTGATCAGGTAGCGGTTGATCGGGTTCTCGATCAGAAGCTGCGTCTTGCCGTCATACATGGTGATCGACCAGAAGGCGTTGACGGGCGGGAAGCCGTCCTTCGGGAAGGTGATGGTGTAGTTCGCCTTCGATCCGTCGAGCGTCTCGCCGGTGCCGTCGATGCGGGTCATGGGATACATCGCCTCGTCAGCGCTGTTGCCATAGATGCCCGCTTGCGCGCCGATCGCGCGGCGCAGCCAGTCGCCATGGTATTCGGCGGCATTGCCGAAGGGTGCCGAAATCCGCCAGCCATTGATGGCGGAGCCCGCATTGGCCACCGCCGCGTCCACCTTCTTCTTGCCCTCCGCGAGGCCGAGGAGCACCTCCGCCTTGTCCTCCAGCGAGAGGTCACGGAAGTTGAAGGTCTTGCCGGGGCCAACCCCGATCCGCGCCAGCTGCTCGCGGATCCACGTCTCGTTCGGCATGGCCGGGGCGAACTGCAGTGAGAAATCGAGGAAGTCGAAGAAGTTCTTCTTGGCGAGTTCGGCCGGGAAGGCGGGGAATTCGATTGCGGGCGCGGCCGGCGGAGCCTCCTGCTTCAGGAAGCCCGACAGCGGCTGTGCCTTGTAGCCCGCCTGCAGCTTGACGACGTTTGGCATGTCATCCGGGCCGAAGAGCTGGGT
>JADCDC010000542.1 GCA_020252385.1 Aestuariivirga sp. | reverse complement strand
TTGCCGGCGAGGTGGTCACGCGCCACGATGGCCTTGTTCTCGGCGTCGGCGGCATAGGCCGTGCCCGGATAGCGCTGCGCCACTTCCTCGAGGGATTCCAGCGCCCGCACCGTGGCCGTCTGGTCGCGCTTGGTGTCGGCGATCTTGTTGTAGTTGGAAATGGCGATCAGGTAATAGGCATAGCCCGCGTCACGGTGGCCCGGATGGAGCGTCACGAAGCGGTTGGCGGCGATTGCCGCGTCATCGAACTTACCGCCGCGATAGCTTGTATAGGCCTGCATCAGGATGGCCTTGGTGGCGAAGCTCGAATAGGGATACTTTCGCTCGACCTCGGAAAAGGTCTTGACCGCCGACTTGGTCTGGCCGCGGTTCAATTGGTCGAGGCCCTGGTTGTAGAGCTTGGCCACCTCGGCATTCTCGGTGGCGGCCGTCATGTCTGGGGCGACACCGGCAGAGAGCGCGGCGGAAGAGGTTTCGCTCGCAGACGTGTCCGAGCTGTCGCCGAGCAATCCGTCCATCATGTTCGAGGCGCAGCCCGACAACAGAACGGCCAGACCGAGCGCCGCGAATGCCTTTGCTACCTTGCCTGCCACCTGCACCTGAACCCCGCCAGCCAACCGACTTCCAGACCCCATTTGAAACAATTAAGCGGCGGAAGCACGTTCAAAAATTGCGTGCCGGCGCAAGCCCCGGTCACACACCTTTTAGAAGCGCCAAACCCGGCGGAAGTGTGACCGCCGGGTCAAGCCGTTTCAGTCGTGATTTCAATCAGTTCGCTTGCCGGCGCAGGAAAGCGGGAATCTCCAACTGGTCATCGTCCAGTGCCGGATCGGAGAGCTGCGGCGGCTGCGGCTGGGGCTGCGGCTGCGCGCGCTGCTGGAGCGGCGGACGCTGCACGTTCTGCATGGCGATCGAGGGCTCGCGCTGCGACGGAGGCGGGGGCGGCGGATCGTCCTTGCGGCCAAGCCCGACATTGGCAAGGCGCTGGAACAGGCCCGGCTTCTTCTTCTGGGCATGCTCGGCAATCGATTCAATCCGGCTCTGCTGCGCTTCGATCTGGCGCTTCACCTGCGGCGGGAAATCCTCAATGGCGGGCATCCGCGGCTGGCGCATAGCGGGCTGGGGTGCACGCTCCGGCATCAGGGGCAGCGGCGGCTGCTCGGGCTCGCTCATGCGGGCCAGCTCTTCCATGGCGCGGGCAGCGGCCGTGGGGGCCACCGCGGCCGGGGCAGGTGCAGCCGGATAGCGCGGCGCCATCGGCGTCGGGCTCGGCTGCGCGGTCATCGGCGGAGCCGGCTTCTTCGGCAGCGGGAGGTCCTTGCCGACATAACCGAACACCGAGGGCTTCTGGACAGGCTCTTCCTCGGGCTGCGGCTTGCCGCCCTTGAGCGCTTCAGCGGCAAGCCCGGTCGCCACGACCGAGACACGCATGATGCCCTCGAGCGATTCATCGAAGGTGGCGCCGAGAATGATGTTGGCTTCGGGATCAACCTCCTCGCGGATGCGGGTTGCGGCTTCGTCCACCTCATAGAGCGTGAGGTCGGGGCCGCCGGTGATCGAGATCAGGAGGCCGCGCGCGCCGCGCATCGACACGTCGTCGAGCAGCGGGTTGGAGATCGCGGCTTCGGCCGCCTCGATGGCGCGCTTCTCGCCCGATGCCTCGCCCGTGCCCATCATGGCGCGGCCCATCTCGCTCATGATGGCGCGCACGTCGGCGAAGTCGAGGTTGATCAGGCCTTCCTTGGTCATCAGTTCGGTGATCGAGGCGACACCCGAATAGAGCACCTGGTCGGCCATGGCGAAGGCGGCGGCGAAGGTGGTCTTCTCGTTGGCCACGCGGAACAGGTTCTGGTTGGGGATGACGATCAGCGTATCGACGTGCTTGGCCAGCTGCTCGATGCCGCGCTCCGCCGTCTGCTGGCGGCGGATGCCCTCGAAGTGGAACGGCTTGGTGACGACGCCGACGGTGAGGATCCCCTGCTCCTTCGCCGCGCGCGCGATGACGGGGGCCGCACCTGTGCCCGTGCCGCCGCCCATGCCGGCGGTGATGAAGGCCATGTGCGAGCCGGCAAGATGGTCGAGGATCTCGGGCAATGCCTCCTCGGCGGCAGCGGCGCCAATCTGCGGCTGGGAGCCGGCGCCCAGGCCCTGAGTCAGGGCCGTGCCCATCTGAATGCGGCGCTGGGCTGCGTTCTGGATCAGCGCCTGCGCATCGGTGTTGGCGACAACGAACTCGACCCCCTCCAGCCGGCTCTCGATCATGTTGTTGACGGCATTGCCGCCCGCGCCGCCCACGCCGAAGACGGTGATGCGCGGTTTCAGATCGGAGAAATTCGGTACGGTGAGGTTGATTGTCATGGTTATTGGCGCCCGGATTGATTTGCCACTTCCTTATTTCTTACCAAATTCATAACAAATGGTTAACGAGCGCTAACCAATGGCGCCCATGGCGAATCAATTTGAACTGTTCTGGTTCGCTGCCGTAACGGATGGTTCAGTGGCGCCCGCTGGCCTGGCGGTGCACCCCTGCAGCCCGGCTTGCCAGCACCTTGTCGACGCGCCTTCCGTCGAGGTCGACCACCTCGAAGCGCCAGTTGCCGACCTTTACCGCCTGGCCGAGCGAGGGCAGGTGCTTGAAGGCGTCGATGACGAGCCCCGCCACCGTCTCGTAGCGGCGCTTGGGCGGCAGGCTGAATCCGATCAGCTCCGCCATCTCGTCCACCGCCAGGTCGCCGGGCAGGAGCCATGACCCATCCTCACGCTGGACCGCGCCGTCGACGCCCTCGCCCATGGGCTCGAGGCTGCCCGCGATGGCATTCAGGAGATCGGCGGCTGTGATGATGCCCAGCGTGCGGCCATACTCGTCCTGCACGAAGGCAAGGTGGATCGAGGAGCCGCGGAACAGTTCCATCGCCTCGAGGGCGGGCATGGATTCGGGGATGACCGGAACCGTCTGCACCAGCTTGGCGATGTCGAGCTTGCGCCGCTGCAGCAGGACGTCCGCCACGTCCTTGATGACGATGATGCCGATCACGTTCTCCGGATCCTCGCCATGGACGGGAATGCGCGAATGCGGCGTGGCCACGATCGTCTTGCGGATGTCGGCGAGATCGTCGTCGACGCCGATCATGTCAATGTCGGTCATCGGCGTCATCAGCGCGCGCAC
>JADCDC010000541.1 GCA_020252385.1 Aestuariivirga sp. | reverse complement strand
ACCATTCTCGAGGCGGCCGGATTGCCCGCGCCGAGGAACGTCAACGGCACCGCGCAGCGTCCGATGGACGGGGTCAGCATGCTCTATGCCGCGAGGGATGTCGCAGCGGCCGGACAGCACGAGACGCAGTACTTCGAGATGTTCGGCAACCGCGGGATATATCACAAGGGCTGGGATGCGCGCGGGATCCACAACCCGACCTGGGAGCCGCAGCCCAGAACCTCCATCGCCGACGGCAAGTGGGAGCTGTACGATACCCGGTCGGACTTCAGCCTGATCAACGACCTGGCCGAAAAGGAGCCCGAAAAGCTTGCCAAGATGAAGGACATGTTCCTTGCCGAGGCAATCCCGAACTTCGTCCTTCCGATGGACGACCGTACGCTGGAGCGTGCGATCCCCGCGCTGGCCGGCCGGCCGGACCTGATGGCGGGGCGGACGTCCCTCGCTCTGTCGGAGGGCATGACGGGAATGCCGGAGAACGCCTTCCTCAACACCATGAACCAGTCCTTCAGCGTCACCGCCGATGTGGTGATCCCGGCCGGTGGCGGCCAGGGCGCGATCCTCGTGCAGGGCGGGCATTTCGGAGGGTGGGCGCTTTACATGAAGGATGGCGTGCCCGCGTTCCACTACAACTTCCTTAACAGGGAACGCTTCACCATCGAGGGCGGACAAGCCCTGCCGCCGGGAGCCGCGACGATCCGCTTCGAGTTCGCATATGATGGGGGCGGACCGGGCCGGGGCGGGACCGGAAAGATATTCGTTGACGGCAAGCTGACGGGCGAAGGCCGGATCGGACGTACACAGCCGCTGTTGTTCTCGGCGGACGAAACCGCCGATGTCGGGATCGACCTGCAGACCCCCGTCGTGGAAGCGCTTGGCGCCGGCGAGGACACCCGCTTCACCGGGCGAATTCCGCGCGTGACAGTGGCGCTTACCCCATCTCCCTGATGAGCTTAGAAACCCAGCAACTTTCCCCTAACACAAGGTTACACCGTTGAACGATTTCATCTACCGACTGCGCGTCCGAGGATTGGGAATTGCGACGAAGCTGGCGCCCGCGCCGACGCCGTTCATCTTCACCGGACGAGGCTCGTCCGCTGAACTCGTGGGGATGATCGCCGACCGTGGCTTGCGCTCCGTGCTGGTGGTGACCGATGCGGTGCTGCTGGACCTGAAGGTCGTTGATCCCGTGCTGGCCGCCCTGAAGGCAGCCGGCATCACCGCCCACGTCTATTCCGATGTCGAACCGGATCCGACGATCGCCGTGGTGATGAACGGTGTTGCCCGCCTGAAGGATGCACGCGCCGACGCGGTTCTGGCGGTGGGCGGGGGATCGCCGATCGATGCGGCCAAGGCGATCATCGCCTGCGCTGCGCGGGACTGCAGCCCGCAGGCGCTGGATGGGTATTTCAAGGTGCGCAAGGCGGTGCTGCCGTTCTTTGCCATCCCGACGACTGCTGGCACGGGCTCCGAGGTCACGGTCGTCTCGGTCATCTCCGATCCGCAGGCACAGCGGAAATTCGCGATCGTGGACAACAAGCTGGTCCCGGTCGCCATCGCGCTCGATCCGAACCTCATGCTTGGCCTGCCGCCGGGGGTCACTGCCGCCACCGGAATGGACGCGCTGACGCATGCCGTCGAATCCTATCTCTCCACGCTTGCCACGCCGGCAACCCGGGCGATGTCGCTGGGGGCAACGCGTGTCATCGTCCGCGACCTGCCCAAGGTGTACGAGGACGGACGTGACGTCGCAGCGCGTCAATCCCTCGCCGTGGCGTCCTGCCAGGCGGGACTGGCCTTCACCAAGGCGAGCGTTGGATATGTCCATGCCATTTCGCACCAGATCGGCGCAGTCTACCACCTGCCGCATGGCTTGGTGAACGCGGTGATCCTGCCCTATGTCCTCGACTTCTACCTCGACACGGCCGCGGCGCCGATGGCGGAGCTTGCCCGTGCGTGCGGGCTGGTGGGGACTGACAAGGACGAGCGAACCTCCGCCCGGGCCTTCATCGCCGAGTTGCGCCGGCTGAATGCGCTGTTGGGCATCCCCGCGACGCTCGACAAGGTTGATGCCAAGGACATCCCGGAGCTGGTACGCCGCGCGCTCGCAGAGGCGCATGGCACCTATCCGGTTCCAAAGTACATGTCGGAAGCCGACTGCCGCCACGTGATCGATCAGGTTGCCGGACGGAGCCCTGTGCAGAGCCTCGGATAAGCGCCAGGCTGCTGCCGGAAGCTGAAGACATCCGGGCCGTGCCGAACGGTCGCCCAGAATGGAGAGAGCCCATCCATGGAAGTCCCGAAGGAATTCACCGACTGCCTCGCGCGCCAGCGCGCCGCCTATCTCAAGGACCCGATCCCCGGCGCCGGGAGCCGCCGTGCCGACCTCGAGGCACTGCACCGCATGATCACCGAAAACGAAACCGAGATCGTGGCGGCGATCGATGCGGATTTCGGCGTGCGTTCGGCGGTCGAAACGCGGCTGCTCGAGCTGTTTCCGGTGCGGGAAGGGATCCGCAGCGCGATCTCCCACCTGGCAAAGTGGATGCGGCCACAGAAGCGGTCGGTCGACTGGCTGGTCTTTCCCGGTGCAAGCAATCGCGTGATACCCCAGCCACTCGGAGTCATCGGCGTCATCGTGCCCTGGAACTTTCCGATCCAGCTCTCGTTCGGGCCGCTCATCGATATCCTGGCTGCCGGCAACCGCGCCATGGTCAAGATGTCGGAGAACTCGCCGCGGCTCTCGAGGCTGCTGGCCGAGATCAGCGCCCGCTACCTGCCACCCGACAAGCTCACCTTCTTCGAATGCGGCGGTCGGGGCCCGGCCTTCTCGTCGTTGCCCTTCGACCACCTCGTATTCACGGGCTCGAGCGCGACGGGGCGCGCCGTCATGGCATCGGCCGCCGCCAACCTGTGCCCGGTGACGCTGGAGCTGGGGGGCAAGGCTCCTGCCGTGGTCGCCCCGGATTTCCCGATCACCACCGCCGCCGAGCGCATCATCTGGGCCAAGTGCATCAATGCCGGCCAGGTCTGCGTCAATGTCGACTACCTGTTCCTGCCCGAAGACAAGACCGAGGAGTTCGTCGCCAATGCGCGCCGCCTCGTTGCCGAGAGATATCCTGATCTCAACAGTCCCGACTACACGTCGATCATCAACCAGCGCGCCTATGACCGGCTCACTGCGATGCTGCGGGATGCGGAAGAAAAGGGAGCCACCGTCGTCAATCTCGCCCACGGCCAGAAGCCGGACGCCGCCCGGCGCAAGCTGCCGCCGCACATCCTTCTCGGCGTCAATGAAGACATGACGGTCATGCAGGAGGAAATCTTCGGGCCGCTTCTTCCGATCAAGACCTACCGTGACCCGGAGGAGGTCATTGACTACGTGAACAGCCACGACCGGCCATTGTCGTTCTATCCATTCACCAACGAAAAACGCCTCGCCGACATGTACATCACGCGCATCATCTCAGGCAGCGTCGGGGTGAACGAGGCGATCGTACAGGTGGGACAGCACGACCTGCCATTCGGCGGCGTTGGCGCGAGCGGCATGGGGCACTATCATGGCTACGAGGGTTTCCTCACCTTCTCGAAGCTCAGGCCCGTGTTCCATCAAGGCCCGATTTCGTCGATCCAGCTCGCGCTGCAGCCGCCCTACGGCACGCGCGCACGGCGGACACTCGATTGGATGTTCCGGCTCAGAGGCTAGAGCGAGATTTAACCTTTCAATATGTTGTTCATCCGGTCCGGATCGGTGGCTCAATCTGAGTCGGACTACTCGATGCGAATTCGATGATGATTGTCGCGTTCGAGGGCCGCCAGCCTGTGGGAAGACTTGGCCGCAATGGCTTCGCGCTCATTGCGGCCGTCTCCGATGGATCCTCGCCTCACGGAATGGATACACAACCTCTTTCAGATCTGACGGTTTCCGCCGCCTGCCTGCCTGCCAAACCAGCGGGCGCGGCGGCTCGAACCGAAGTGTTCCTTGTCGACACGCAGCGCCTGGGAAGCGCCATGAAATGTGCCGAACGGCTTCGGGCCAGACAGGAAGTCGACGTCCACCCGGGCGATGCGGTCTGCGCCGAACTCGATGTAGCAGGATCCCGCGCCGGGGTTTCTGGCCGTCTGTTCTTCATTGCGGAGTTGAGAAATGATGTTGGCTGCAACGGCGCGGGCCGCACCCTCGGCATAGACCCCCGCCTTGGGCACGCCGGTATTGGCCAGATCGCCCACGGCATAGACGCCGGGATGCCTGGTCTGCAGCGTATAGGGATCGACCGGAACCCAACCGCTTTCCGTCAGCCCCGCCGCGACCACCACATCCGCCGCGCGGTTCTTCGGAACGCCGAGGAAGAGATCGCATGGCAAGGTCGAGCCATTGTCCAGCGCCACCGTCTTCCCTTCCACGGCCATCACGCGCGTGCTGGGGATGAATGTGATTCCGCGCTCCTTGAAAGCAGCGAGGATTGCCTTTGACGTGTCTGGAGAGGGCGGCACGGGTGACGGAAGCGGATTGACGAGGGTGATCCGCGTTGCGCCATCGAGTCCGCGGGCCTTTACATAGTCATGCATCATCAAGGCGCACTCGGCGGGCGCGGGCGGGCACTTGTAGGGCGCGCCGCAGACACCCACGACAACGTCGCCGCCCTGAAATCGAGGAAGGACCTTGGCCAGATGTGCCGCACCCGCGACGGAGTAGAACTCGTTCACTCCCATCACGATGCCGGGCGTTGAGCTGACGTCGTAATCCGCACCGAGCGCAATCACCAGGATATCCGCCTCGTGCACCGTCTTGTCGGTGGTCACGCGCTTGGCCTCGGCATCGATGGCGGTGATGGTTTCGCGCAACAGCCGCACGCCGGGCTTGGCATAGTCCGAATAGGGATTGCGGATCATCTCTTCCGGCGAGCGGCCGAACAGCAGGTCCAGTTTCGAGAAGCCGAAGACGAAGCCGTCCGACTTGTCGATGAGGGTAACGTCAATGTTCTCGCCCATCGCCTCGGAGAGGGAGGTGGACAGTTCGAGCCCGCCGAAGCCGGCGCCAAGAATGAGGATGCGGGGTTTCATGTGATTGTCTTCCTTAGCGCTTGACGCTGCCGGGTTGCGGCACGATGCGCAGATAGGGCTTGGGCGCAGCCCAGCCATCCGGATAGAGGCGCCTTGCCTCCTCGTCGCTTACAGAACCCGCGATGATCACGTCCTGCCCGCGCGTCCAGTTCGCCGGGGTGGCGACGCGGTGGGCGGCCGTCAGCTGCAGGCTGTCGATCACGCGCAGGATCTCGTCGAAGTTCCGGCCTGTGGTCATCGGATAGGCGATCATCAGCTTGATCTTCTTGTCGGGCCCGATGATGAACACATGCCGCACAGTCTGGTTGTCGGCGGCGGTGCGCCCCTCGGCGCTGTCGCCTGCGGCGGCGGGCAGCATGTCGTAGAGCTTGGCCACGGCAAGGTCCGGATCGCCGATCATGGGGAAGTCGGGTGCTGCGCCCTGCGTCTCCGCAATGTCCTTGGCCCACAGCGCATGTCTGTCGACCGGATCGACCGAAAGACCGATGAGCTTGACGCCGCGCCTCGCGAACTCCTGCGACAGGTGGGCCATCTGGCCCAGTTCCGTGGTGCACACGGGCTTGAAATCCTTGGGGTGCGAGAACAGCACGCCCCAGGATCCGCCCAGCCATTCGTGAAAGGAGATGGGACCTTGCGTGGTCTCGGCGGTGAAGTCCGGCGCGATGTCGTTGATGCGAAGTGACATGGTGTTCCTCCCTTGCTTGTCAATTGCAGCACCACACTTGCGCAGCTATGTTCCGCCAGCGTTCCCCGGGGGCGAAGGCGCTGTGACGCCCTCACGTGCCGCGGCGGATTTGACTTTGGGGGCTAAGTTGCACGTTGAAATTCAGGTACTTGGCGGGTTTTCCGTGACGTTGGACGGCGTTGCCGTCGAACCGCAGCTCTGGCGCCGCGACCGGGCCGCAGCCCTGGTGAAGCTGCTGGCGGTCACGCCGCAGCATCGCATGCACCGCGAACAGGTGGTTGAGCTGTTCTGGCCGGATTCCGATCCGGAGGTTGCGGGAGCCGGTTTGCGCAAGGCCGTCCATTTCGCCCGCAAGGCGCTCGGCAACAATGACCTGCTGAGCACGGGCGGAGACACCATCGCACTGGCGCCGGGGGCGGACGTCGTGGTCGACGCGGAACGTTTCGAGGCCGCCGCCATCGCCGCACTCCGCACGCCGACGGCCGAGACCTGCGCCGCGGCCGCAGACCTTTACCGGGGTGTGCTCCTGCCGGATGACCTTTACATCGACTGGCTCGACGCTCCCCGCACGCGGCTGGCGCAGCGGCATCTCGAGCTGCTTCGCGCCGGCAGGCTCTGGCACCGGCTGATTGCCGTCGATCCCAGCGACGAGCCCGCTCAATGCGCGCTGATGCAGAGAGCCCTCGATGACGGCAATCGTGGTGAGGCGATCCGCCTGTTCAACCAACTGCGCCAGAGTCTGCACCTGGAGCTTGGCCTTGGCCCTTCTGCGCAGGCCGTGGCCCTCTATGAGAAGGCATTGGCCATTCCCGCGGTCGATCCGGTGAGTCAGACCGACCGAATCCGCGCCTCCCTCGCCTGGGGCCTGCTTCACCTCCACAGCGGAGATTTCGACAAGGCCAGCGCCGTGGCGGAGGAAACGCGCGTTTCGGCCATGGCGGCAGGCCTGGCCCGGGAAGTGGGTGAGGCCAGTGCCCTGATGGGCCTGTGCGCTCAGATGCGGGGCCGCTGGAAAGAGGTGTTCCAGAAGGAATTCATCGCCTGGGCCCGCAAGACACCCGACAAGGTCAGCCAGATCTTCGACGGCCACCTGTGCCTTTCCGAGTTCTGCCTGTGCAACGCCAAGGGCCACCACGAAATCGGCATGGCCGCGCGGGAGTTGCTGTCTGTTGCGGAAGGTGCGGGGTCGCTGTCAGGCCAGGGTCTCGCCTCCATGATCCTGGGGACAGTGGCGCTGTT
>JADCDC010000540.1 GCA_020252385.1 Aestuariivirga sp. | reverse complement strand
GGGATCGGCGAAGTAACCCGAATATCCGCCCCAGAACACCTTTTGCGGCGACTTGACCAGCGTGGCGCCGCAGGCGAGCGCATGCGCCATGATCGAGTCGACCTCCGCCTCGTCGCCGGCATTCCAGGCGATGCTGACGCCCCGGAAAGCCGGCATGGCGCGTGGCTCGACATGCGCGTCTTCGGCCAGCGCCTGGTGCCCGAACAGGGCGAGCACGATGCCGTTGGCGTCGAAGAAGGCGACATTGTCGTTGCCCGCCTCCGAGGCCTTGAGACCGAGGCGCTCGTAGAAGGCGCGCGAACGGGCGATGTCCTGAACGCCGAGCGTCACGATGTTGATGCGCGGCTTCACGGCTCGTCCGTCCATTGCGGCGGACGCTTGCCGATGAAGGCGGCGATCCCTTCCTCCGCGTCGCGCTGCAGCAGGTTCTCCGTCATGACGCGGGCGGTGAAGGCATAGGCCTCCTCCAGCGGCAGGTCGAGCTGGCGGTAGAAGGCCTGCTTGCCGATCCGCACCGTGGCGCGCGATTTTGACGCAATCTTCGCCGCCAGTTCGGAGACCGTCTCGGAGAGCGCATTCGCCGGGACAACGCGGTTGACGAGCCCCATGCGGAAGGCCTCCTGCGCATCGATGATGTCGCCGGTCAGCAGCATCTCCATGGCGTGCTTCGGCGCGACGTTGCGGGCGAGCGCCACCATCGGGGTGGAGCAGAACAGCCCGATATTGACGCCCGGCGTGCAGAAGCGCGCCGTGTCCGCCGCCACGGCAAGGTCGCAGGAGGCGACCAGCTGGCAGCCCGCGGCACTCGCCAGGCCCTGCACCTCCGCAATCACCGGCTTCGGGTGCTTGACGATCGACATCATCAGCCGTGCGCAGCTGTCGAAGAGGGCCGCGAAATAGGACGCCCCCTTGTCGGGATCGGCGCGCCGCGCGGTGATCTCCTTCAGATTGTGGCCCGAGGAGAAGGCAGGCCCCAGGGCCGCCAGCACGATCACGCGCACGGAAGGGTCGGCGGCCGCGGCATCGAGCGCGCTCCCCAAGGCCGCCATCATCGCCTCGGACAGGCTGTTGCGCGTTCCGGCGTCATTGAGGGTCAGGCGCAGAACGCCGCCCTCCTGCGTGGAGATGACGAGTTCGCTCATTCCTCCTCGGTGTCGAGCAGTTTGAGCTTGCCGCCGTAGACGGGATCGTCGAGCAGGTCTTCGATGACCTTGCGGTTGTTGTCGGATGGGATCAGCGCCTTCAGCGCCTTCACCATGCGGTCCTTGATGTCCTGCGCCATCTCGGTGTCCTGTTCGACCTCCTGGATCTGCAGCAGAAGATCCGGCGTCTGGTCATCGGCAATGCTGCCATAGGCGAGGCCGAGCGTGGTGATGGCGAGGTTCCAGTCGTTGACGTTCGCGAAGCCCGCGGCCTTGATGTCGGCCTCGAAGGCCTTGCCGTCCTCGGTCTGGTCCACGAAGTCCTGCAGGTTCTCGTACTGGTCGAGTTCGGAATTCACGTATTTCTCGCGGGCATCGATATAGCTGTCGAGCGCCCGCCTGGCGATGTCGGGCGTGAGTTCCATGGTCTCGATGATGGGAATCTCGCCAAGGCTCAACTCACTGTCCGGCGTGTCGCCGGCGTCCTCCTCTTCGGCGGCGGCCGGTGGCGATCCATGCAGTTCGGAGGGGGAGTCCTCGAGACCGGGCACAGCTTCGGGTCCGCCCGGCGTGGTGGCAAGCGGCGCGGCAGGGGGTGTCGCGGAGGGCGCGGCAGGTGCCGGCGCCGCCGGGATTTCCAGCGGGGACGCAGACTGGGCGAGCCGGAACTCGGATGCCCCGGCATGGGCAAGGGCCGGCAGGCACAGGAGTGCCGACATCGCCCCTATCGTCGCTGCGTTGAGAGCTGTCATCTCATTCTTCCCCACAGGTTGGGAGTCTATGCCAAGGCCGATGGCGGGGAAAGGATCATTTCATCACCCGCCGGCGCGTTGCGGTAACAAGATACCACACCCAGAAAAGGCTTGGTTCAGGCGGGTTTTTCTTGACAGCGCTGCACGCGGCGCATAATCAGCGCGGCATTGAGCGGGGTGCCTGACCTCTCGGTCCGACGCCCCTTATCTTTGACCCCGTAACACCAGGTACAATCGGATGACAACCTATTCGGCGAAAGCCAAGGACATCGTGAAGGACTGGGTGCTGATCGACGCGGAAGGCCTCGTCGTGGGCCGCGTGGCCGCGATCATCGCCAACCGCCTGCGCGGCAAGCACAAGCCGACCTTCACCCCCCACATGGATTGCGGCGACCACGTCGTCGTAATCAACGCCGAAAAGATCCACTTCACCGGCAAGAAGCGCCAGCAGAAGAGCTACTTCCACCACACGGGCTTCCCTGGCGGCATCAAGGAACGCAATGCCGGCAAGATCCTCGAGGGCAAGTTCCCCGAGCGCGTGCTGGAACTCGCGGTCAAGCGCATGCTGCCCGGCGGCCCGCTGAAGCGCCAGCAGATGACGCATCTGCGCATCTATTGCGGCGCGTCTCATCCGCATGACGCGCAGAACCCGAAGAAGCTCGACATCAGGTCGATGAATCCCAAGAACGCGGTGAGAGGCTGACAATGGCTGAACGCAAATCCCTCGCAGATCTCGGCCAGGCCATGGGCGTGGCCACGGCCACCGGCGGCACTGCCGCCGCTGCGGTTCCCGTCAAGCCCAAGCTCGACGCCCAGGGCCGTGCCTATGCCACCGGCCGCCGCAAGGACGCCACCTCGCGCGTCTGGGTCAAGCGCGGCAAGGGCAAGATCACGGTCAACGGCAAGCCGATCGAGACCTATTTCGCCCGCTCCGTGCTGCGCATGCTGGTGCAGCAGCCGCTGGTGACCGCCAATCGCGCCACCGAACTCGACGTCGAGTGCACGGTGGCCGGCGGCGGTCTCTCCGGCCAGGCGGGCGCCGTCCGCCACGGTCTCGCCCGTGCGCTCACCTATTTCGAGCCTGAACTCCGCGGAGCCCTCAAGAAGGCCGGCTTCCTCACGCGCGACCCCCGCATGGTCGAGCGCAAGAAGTACGGCCACCCGAAGGCCCGCCGCAGCTTCCAGTTCTCGAAGCGCTAAGCCAACGGCGCTGGTCTCCAGCGTCCATTTGCAGGGGCCCCGGAAACGGGGCCCTTTTTCGTTGGCCCGCCATGGAACCGGGGGGCCATCATTGGCGTAGGAATTGCCAATGCCTCCGCTCATCCGCTTCCTGCTCAAATGGTCGCTCATCGGATTTGCCTCCGGTG